>CALFNJ010000155.1 GCA_937902865.1 uncultured Opitutaceae bacterium | reverse complement strand
AGCACGCCAGAAGGGCATCTCCACGTCAATCAGCGGCCAAGCGTGGGCAGAGCGCATCATTCGGAAGTCTCGCGCAGAGGCGCGGAGGCGCAGAGGTCGGAATCGATCGGCGTAGGGGCGTTCTTTATGGACGCCCGTTTGGGGCTCGGCTCGAACCGGGCGTCCCAAGGGACGCCCCTACATTCCGATCTCTGCGTTTCTGCGCCTCTGCGCGAGGCTGCCGGAAAAGAAACAGCCGCCTCACGGCGGCTACTACATTTCGGCCTTTGCTGACTCAAACTACTTTGAATCAGGCGGGAGCCAGCGGCCGGCGAGTTCGAGGGTGACGATGATGTTGAGCGCCCACTGCGGGAGATGGCCGGTGGCCATGTCGCCGAAGACTTCGTCGCCCGGCTGCGGCACGTCGGCCGAGGGAATCACGGAGAACTTCGCGGGAAACCGCTCGCGGCCGGTGGCATCGCCGGGCTTGGACATCAGCTCCCAGGCGCGACGGCCGAGCGTCGCGTCATTCTTCATGAAGGCGGCGTAGCCCGCGGCGCGCGGGCCGGCCATGTCGCCGGCGCCGGTTTTCGCCCAGTCTTCGCAGAGGTCCATCCACGCCTTCGACCATTCGGGCAGATCGATCAGGGTGCCCAACTCGAAGCCGGTTTCGGCGCCGCCGAAGATCATGACGAATTGCCCGGTCTTCTGCTTGTCGGGTACATCGTAGAGATGTCCGGTCTTCGGATCGTAGGCGAAGCTGAGCGAGGTGCGCAGTCCGCCGGGCATCGCGGCGAGGTCCTTCATGCCCGTGATGATCTTGTCACGCCACTGCGTGTCGCCGGTGCGCTCCCACTCGGTCATCCAGTTGCCGGCGCAGGCGAGCCAGTCGGGACCGCTGCGCGCGTGCGTCGGATACTGCGTTTTCGGCAGGATTTTTCGGAGCGGATCGACTTCCACGAGGGAGTAGTCGGCGTTGACGACTTCGTGCATCAGGTCGCCGGTGCGCTCGTCCGTGGTCAGATAATAATAGAACCGCTTCAGCATCGCCTGGCTGATGCGCGCCTCCTTCGAGCCGTCGCCCCAGTGCCGCACGTTGTGCCGCGAGCCCAGGCCCATGAATCGCCCGAGATGATAGACATCCACCTCCTGCGTGTGGCGCGTCATCGCTTCCGCCATGTGGAAGATGTCGGCGCGACCGGTGCGGAGGAAGCTGTACCACAGCCACATGTCAGGCGCCTCCTCGGAATTCATCCACGCGTAGCCGCCGACATCGTATTTCCACACGTGCCGGATCGGGTCGTAGGTGTGCATCACGTCCCCGTAGTCCCAGAAGCCGTACCAGCGGCGCTGCTCCACCTGGCCGTGATAAAACGCGAACATCCGGTCCAACTGATCCTCGAGCGCGCTCGCGGCCGGCGTCGTGCGATTCGGCAGGCTCCAGTAACCGAACACGCCCGCCGAGTGATAATACTCCGGCGTGCAGACGAGCCGGGCCGGCGTCGCATCCTGGCCGGCCAGCGCCACCAGCGAGGTATTGTCGGGCACCGCGGCGAAGCCCTGAAACACGAGTTCGTTGGTCCGCGCCACGCCTGTGGCGGTGCTGTAGCTGAGATCGTCGATATCCTCGTACGACGCCTGCAGGCCATGGATCTCGGTGTCGTAATGCCGCATGTCCATCGCCGGCGCATCCGGCGACCAGAGCCAGGCGGTCACCGTGGCGAGAGGCGTGGTGGCACCCTGGATTTCCAAGGCGCGCGGCGCCATCTGCCAGAAATTCCTCAGTCCGAGCGTGAGGCCGCCACTCGTATCGCCAACGAAAGCCAGGCCGGGGGAACGACGGCCGGCCGCTGCGTTGATCCAGGCGCTCTTCGCATTCGTGCGTTTCTGAATCGCAAAGGAATCGGCCGACTCCTGCACGAGCTTGAACGCGTCCCAGGCGGCCAGCTGCGCCGCCATGGCCTTCTCGGGAAGATCGTTCAGCGCGGGCACTTTCCGGCCGGCGATCTGGTTCGTGTAAAGCGTCGCATTGCGCGGCTCACGACCGGTGATGAGACGCACGGGTTCGGCAAAAACGCCGGTGTCCTCGCCAGTCAGACGCACATGGCGGTTCTGCAACTCCTCCTGGAGCGGAACCGTGAAACGCACGCCCAAGCCGCGGATGAAATCCTTCTCCTGGTCGCCGTCGAAGATGAACGAGTGTACCAGCCGGACCGCGTCGGAGCCCGCGTAGAAATACAGCCGGAGCGTGAACGGCAGCCAGGCGCGATCGGATTTGTCCGCCTGATGCTTGCCCTCGATCTTCACCACGGCGCGGACCGGTCCCGATTGCTCGAGCGTCACGGACGTCACCTTGCTGGTGAAGCCTTCGATGCGCGTGACCAGAGCGTCTCCTGCTCCACTGCGATCCTCGCGCTGCGCGACGAGCGTGCCTTCCTGCGCGACGACGCGGCCGCCGATTTTCAGACCGGAGAGAAACGCCGGTCCGCTGGCCGGAATCCGGCACTGCAGCACGCCGGTGTCGATGTCGACGCCCGCGGCGCTGGAGGTTGCCCGTACCGACATCGCCGGCGCCGAGGCCGGAGAGCCGCCGGGAACGAGTGAAATCGTCCCAGCGGTCGAGCGATCAGTCACCGCCGCATGCCCCGTCCATTTAACCGAGCCGTCCGGCCAGTAGGCCAGCGGCCAGGTCTGCACCGGCAGCGTGCGGCCTTCGGCGGTGTGCAGCGCGAACGTCTGGCCCTTCTGCACCGTGCCACGCGGCCACGGCACGCCCCAGCTCACGCCGGTGGCCTGCGCGCCCGGAGGCTGTTCGAGCCAGTGCAGCGCGACCGGGGCCGGTTCGGCTGCGACTGCGGTTGAGGCGGTCCAGGCCAACCCGGCCAGGACCGCGGCGAAAAGGGCGCGACTTCCGCGCGCCATGAAGCTCACGGAAGTCGTCCGCATAAGAAGAAACGTCACTACGATTATTTGGTGGTCGCCGGTCGCGCCGGCGCCTGGCCTTGCGGCGCACCTTGAGCCCGACCAGCGGGGGCGCCGCCACGCCCACCACGACCCTCTTCGGGCGGCAGCGGGTTCTGCGGCAGCTGGTCCTTGCAGAGCTCGAGGATCTCGATCGCCATGAGCGAGGATTGCGCGGCGTCATTGGTGCTGGCGCCGGCCACCTCGTCCACCGGATTGATGGATTCGGCGCCTTCGATCTTGCGCGTCGCGTAGGTGCGGATGTTCGCCACCGCGCGGATCGCGCGCGGAGCGTAGGCCGCATTCCTCGTCTTGTAATAGGCGTAGGCCGAAAGACGCGGCGTGCCCTGGCTGTTGCTGCCGCCCTGCTCGCCCACGAGCGAGCCGTCGGCGCCTTCGGTGCCGGTCTGCTTGTCGCGGATCAGGACGTCGCCGGGCGCAGCGCCGAGTCGGCAGTACTGCAGCCACATCTTCGTCCAGGTCGGCTCATTGAGGAGGTCGGTCAGCTCGAACGCGACTTCGCCGCCGCCCTGAATCGTCGGGAGGTTGTAGGAACCCACGCGATCACTCGTCTGATAGAGCTTACCGGTCGCGGGGTCGTAGCCCATCACGAGATTCTGGCCCGTGCGCATCCAGTATGGCATCTCGGCCATCGAGTTCACGCCAGCCATGATCTTGTCGCGCCACTTCGTGTCGCCGGTGCGTTCCCACTCGGTCATCCAGTTGCCGATGAAGACGAGCCAGTCGGGACCGACGCGCACGCGACCCGGATACTTCTTCTCCGCCTCGGTCCGGGGCTGCGCCTTGCGCATCATGTCGACCTCGGCGGTGACCGCATCGACGTTCACGACTTCCTTGAGGATGTCGCCGATGCGCTCGTCCGTCGTGAAATAATAATAGAAGCGGGCGTGCGCCGCCTGGCTGATGCGCGGCTCCTTCGAGCTGTCGCCCCAGTGGATGACGTTGTGACGCGAGCCGAGACCGGCGAACCGGCCGAGGTGCGCGGTGTCGACCTCGCTGGTATGGCGGATCATCGCCTCGGCCATCCGGAAGATGTCGGAGCGGCCCGTGCGAATGTAGCTGTACCAGAGCCAGAGGACCGAACCGAGTTCGCTGTTGTCCCAAGCGTAGCCGCCGACGTCGTAACGCCAGACGTGACGCTGGGCATCGTAGCCGTGACGGACGTCGCCGAAATTCCAGAAACCGTACCAGTGGTGCTGGTCGATCGCCTTCTGGTAGTAGGAAATGCCGGCATCGAGACGGTCCTCGATGTCCTTTTTGAACGGCGTCGAGCGATCCTGCAGGCTCCAGAGACCGAAGGCCTGGAGCGAGTGCAGGTACTGCGGCGAAACGGTGAGGAGCGGCGGCAGCGTGCTCTCCTCGGCCTGCTGCACCGTCTGCTCGCGGGTCGGGACCTTGCCCGAGGGGAAGAGCGTCAGCTCGCTCGTGCGCGCGACGCCGGTCGGCTCGGAATAGCCCGGCTCGTAATCCTCATAGCTGCCGGAGCCGCCGTTGACCGGGCCGTGGCCGCGGACGTCGTAATGGCGCATGTCCATCGCCGGACCGTCCGGCGACCAGAACCAGACCTGCAGCTGGGCCGCGGCGCCGGTGGCGCCCTGGACCTCGAGCGCGGAAGGATAGGACTGCCAGAAGTTCTTCACGCCGACGGCGAGACCGCCGCTGACGTCACCGACGAAGACGAGACCCGAGGCGCGCTTGCCCTCGGCGGCGCCGACCCAGGAGCTCTTCGGGTTCGTGCGCTTCACGAGCGTGAAGCCCTCGGAGCTGAGCTGCGTCAGCTTGAACGCATCCCACTGCGCGAGCTCGCTGTTGGTCGGGCCCATCTTCTCGCCATCGAGCTGGTTGACCGGCGGCTGCGCCCCCGGACCGCCGAAGCCGCGGTTCGGCAGCAGCACCGGCTCGGCCCAGAGGCCGCCGTTGCTGTTGGAGAAACGCACGTGGCGATTCTGGACCTGCTCACGGAACGGCACGTCGAACACCAGGCCGAGGCCGCGGATGAATTCCTTCTCCTTGTCACCGTCGTAGATGATCGTGTGGACCATCCGCACCGGCTCCTGGCCGGCATAGAAATAGAGGCGCACGATGAACGGCAGCCATTCGCGTCCGCTCTGCACGAGGCGGTGCATGCCCTCGATCTTGACCACGGCGCGCACCGGGCCGCTCTGCTCGACGGTGACCTTCTTGACCACGCCGAGAAATTTCTCGCGCGGAGCCGGCGTCAGGTAATCGGTTTCCGGCGCCATCTGCAGGATGCCGTCGAGCTGGCCCTGACGGGCGACTTCGCGGCCGTCGACGGCGAGCGATTCAATGAGCACGGGACCCTGCTTGAGGATGCGGGCCTTCAGCTTGCCGGTGTCGATCTCGATCGCGTTGGCGCTGTCCGCCACCCGCACCGCCGGGCCGTCGGTCGGCGCCTGGCCGGGAGCCACAGTGAACGGACCCGTCGCGCCGGCGACGGTCGCCACGCCCGTCCATTTGATCGAGCCATCCGGCCAGTAGGCCAACGGCCACGTCTGCAGCGGCAGGCTCTTGCCATCCGAACCGGTGACGGCGAGCGACTGGCCAGGCTTCACCGCGCCGCGCGGCCAGGGAACGCCAAAGCTGACGCCGACGCTGGAGGCGGGGGCCTTGGACTCGAGCCAGTTGACCGTGGCGGATGCCTGAGCCCGGAGGAAGCCGGGCAGCAAACCGAGGCCGAGCAGCAGCAGCGCGCCCGGCCGAACGAACGAGGGGTGATTTTTCATGAGCGAGGGATGGAAGCAGGATTGGAGTCACACCCGCGTAGCAGAGACCACGCAGGCAAACAGGGGGATGTCGGGGGTATCGGCCTGACGGGAGAACTGACGGACGGTTGCCCGCAAATCTCCGGTCCAGGCAGGGCGGCGATCATTGAAAGGCTCGTCCGCGATGCAATCCGCCAATTCCGCCGCGCCGCGCCGCCGCCGCAGCCGAGGATCGCCAAAGATTTCCTTATCCGCCCCGCGCCGGAAGGTCAGATGGTCGCATGGTCGGAAAGCGGGAAGACGGAGGACTAACGCCGGCCCAC
>CALFNJ010000154.1 GCA_937902865.1 uncultured Opitutaceae bacterium | reverse complement strand
ACACTCTTTCCCTACCCGACGCTCTTCCGATCGCGCGTTCCGGCTGACGTTCCAGCGCGCGCTGCTGGACACGATTCCCTACCCGATGTTTTTCAAGGACGCCGCCGGCCGCTTCCTCGGCTGCAACCAGGCCTACGAGCGCGAATTTTCCACCACGTCAAAATTCCTCGAAGGCAAGTCGGTCCTCGACCTCGACTACCTGCCGGAGGCGGACCGGCGGAAGTTTCACGAGGAAGACATGACAGTGATCCGGGAGGCCAGCCGCCAGAGCTACGAGCTGCCGATCCGCTACGCCGACGGCCAGACGCACATCACCCTTTACTCGGTCGACGGCTTCAAGCTCAGCGACGGCAGCCCGGGCGGCTTGATCGGCCTGCTCGTGGACATCAGCGAGCAGAAGCGCGCCGCCGAGGAGCTGCGCGTGGCCAAGGCGCGCGCCGAGGAAGCCACGCAGATGAAATCCATGTTCCTCGCGAACATGAGCCACGAAATCCGCACGCCGATGAACGCGATCATCGGCCTGTCGTATCTGGCGCTGAAGACGCCGCTCAACGCCAAGCAGCGCGACTACATCGGCAAGGTGCACAACGCCGGCACGTCGCTGCTCGCGCTGATCAACGACATCCTCGATTTCTCCAAGATCGAGGCGGGGCGGCTCGATCTCGAGTCCACGGAATTCCGGCTCGATGACGTCATCACCTCGGTCACGACCGTGACGGCCCAGAAGGCGAACGAGAAAGGCCTGGAGTTTCTCGCTTCCGCCGCGCCCGGCCTGCCGGCGTCGCTCATCGGCGATCCGCTCCGGCTGGGGCAGATCCTCACCAACCTCGTGAACAACGCCATCAAGTTCACCGAGCAGGGCGAAGTCTACCTGACCGTCGAGCAGGTGGAGCACACCGGGGAAAAGTGCCAGCTGCGCTTTTCCGTCCGCGACACCGGCATGGGCATGACGGCGGAGCAGTCGGCGCGGCTGTTCCAGCCGTTCACGCAGGCCGACATGTCCACCACGCGCAAGCACGGCGGCACGGGCCTGGGCCTGACGATCTGCCGGCGGCTGGTGGAACTGATGGGCGGGCAGATCTGGTTCGAGAGCGAGCCGGGCCAGGGCACCACGTTCACGTTCACGGCCTGGGTGGGAATCGGCGCCCAGAGCGGCAGCCGGCGCGTCATCCCCGAAAAGCTGACGACCCTCCGCGCCCTGATCGTCGACGACAACGCCGCGGCCCGCGAGATCGTGGACGAGGCGCTCAAGGACATCGTGAAGAACGTCGACGCCGTCGCGTCCGGTCCCGAGGCGCTGTCGGCGATCCGCCGGAACGACGCCGACAATCCCTATCACGTCGTGTTCATGGACTGGCGCATGCCCGGCATGGACGGACTGGAGGCGACGCGCGCGATCAAGGCCGACGCCAGCCTGCGGCATCCGCCGGTGGTGATCATGGTCACCGCGTTCGGGCGGGAGGAAGTGCGCGACGAGGCCGAAAAAATCGGACTCGACGGCTTTCTCGTCAAACCGGTCACGCGTTCGATGATCGTGGACTCGCTCGTCAGCGCCTTCGTGAGCGAAGGTGAGTCCGCGGCGATCGCCTCCGACGCGAAAGGCGAAGGGATCAGCCTGGCCGGCATGCGGATCCTTTTGGTCGAGGACAACGAGATCAACCAGCAGATCGCGGTGGAACTGCTCGAAGGCGTCGGGGCCACGATGACCGTGGCCAATCACGGCGGCGAAGCGGTGGAGCGGCTGCTGAACGGGCCTGTGCCGCCGCCGTTCGACGTCGTGCTGATGGATCTCCAGATGCCGGTGATGGACGGACACCAGGCCACGGCGAAGATCCGGGCGGACAAACGCTTTGCCGCGCTGCCGATCATTGCCATGACCGCCCACGCCACCGTGGAAGAACGGGACGGCTGCATCGCCAACGGCATGAACGGCCACATTTCCAAGCCGATCGATCCCAGCATCCTGTTCGAAACCCTGGCGCGCATCCATCGGCCCGAGGTCGAGGCGCAAAGGCGCGCGACGCGAAGCCCGTTTCCGATGGCGACACCTGCCGCCGGGGCGGCGCCGGCCGCGGACGAGATTCCTGCCATCGCGGGACTGGATCTCCAGGACGGCCTCGCCCGCGTGGCCGGCAACAAAAAGCTTTATCTCAAGCTGCTGCGCCAGTTCGTGACCCAGCAGGCAAACGCGGTCGCGGAGATTTCCGCGGCCTTCGCCCAAGGCGATGCGGGCGCCGCCGAGCGCCTGGCACATACCTTGCGCGGCGTGGCGGGCAATCTGGGCGCGAAGACGGTGCAGTCCGCGGCCACGACGGTGGAGAAATTGATTCATGACGGTGCGGCCGCGGCGACCGTCACGGAGGCGCTCACGCAGGTCACGCTGACCCTGGACCCGCTGCTTGCCCGCGTGCGCAGCGCCCTGCCGTCGGCCGATGAAAAACCCGCGGCGGCCGCAACCGCCGCCGCCGCCAATCCTGCCGAGGCCCGCGCCGCCATCGCCCAGCTCGCCAAGCTGCTGGCGGAGTTCAACCCGTCCGCGATCGATTTCATGGACGAAAACGCCGCGACGCTGCAGCCCTGCTTCGCCGCGGGCGTCTGGCCGCAGTTTGAGAAGCACGTTCGCGATTACAGCTTTGCCGACGCCCAGGCGCAGCTCGAGCAGGCGGCGCAGCGCGCGGGGTAGGGCGCGTTATCCTTAACGCGCCGTTACCGTTATTCGCGATTCACCTCCGACGGAGCTGAACCGGCGCGTTAGGGATAACGCGCCCTACCTTCGAACCATGCGACCGGGAGGTCGCGTCCCCATTTTCCGGCCTGGATGGAGATGAGTCGGCTATTTGCATGGCCTCGAGGTGGAGCGCGTTGACCCCAACGCGCTGAGCGACGCGGCCAGCGTGAAGACACTGCAGCGCGGACGGACTCGAACAACGCGTTGGGGTCAACGCGTTCCACCTTCCCAATCCGAGACCTTCTCCGCCCCCGAGCCTTGACCCCTCTGGCGGTTGCCGCTGCGGTTCAGCCCATGCGCTTCTTTCTCCGGCTGGCGTTGGTCTGGGCTCTGGCTTGCGCAGCTGTGGCGCCGATGATGCGGGCGGCTGAGACGGCCACGACATCGGCGAGCGCGACCGCCGCCGCGCCAGCGACCGCGGCCAAGGCGCCGCCGCGCCAGGTGGAACTGGGGCTGTACATCCTCGACATCGCGGACATCGACGAGCCGGCGGGGCGGTTCACGATACAAGTGCTGCTCAGCACCGCGTGGACCGATCCGACGCGCGCCTTCGAAGGGACGGGGCCGAAGATTTTCCGCGAGGACGCGGCAGTCGAGGAAGCCAACGCAGGCTGGCGATCGATGTCGGAATTCAACCGCGTGGCGGCGCCGGCGGAGTTGAATCATTCGCTCCTGAAGATTTTTCCGAACGGCCGCGTGGAGTTCGAGCGGCAGATGAACGTCACGCTCTCCGCCCAGCTCGACCTGCGCCGGCTGCCCTTCGACACCCAGAAGCTGCAGATCGAGGTCGAGTCGTTCCAGCACCTGGCGGACGCGATGGAGTACGTCCTGCCGAAGGACAACCTGCGGATGACCAAGCGCATCTCGCTCCAGCAATGGGAGCCGTTGAGCCTGACCGCGGAAGTGGCGCCGGTTTTCCGCGACGTTTACCAGGAGACGTACAGCCGCGCGACGGCGACGATCACCGTGAAGCGGCATTTCCATTTCTATCTCTGGCAGATGATCGTGCCGCTCGTGATCGTGCTCGCGATGGCGTTCGCGGTGTTCTTCCTGCCGCCGGAGGATTTGTCCGACCGCATGAGCGTGATCATCGCGAGCCTACTGACGGTGGTGGCGCTCAGCTACTCGCTGCACTCGGGCCTGCCGAAGATTCCGTACCTCACGATCATCGACTGGCTCTTCGTGCTGGCCTACGTGTTCCTCGGCCTCGCGATGGCGGGCATGGTCTTCATCAGCAGCCTGCACCAGCGCGACGCGGCGAAAGCCATCCGCCTGGATCGCTGGCTCCGCTGGGCCTACCCGCTGGCGTATGTGCTCGTTGCCGGCTCGGTAATCGCGGCGGCGCTATAGGATCGCTTCGGAATTTCACCACAGAGGCACGGAGACACAGAGAAATGCGGAGGTAGGGGCGTTCCTTGCGGACACTCGTCCGACCTCGAACCAAACAGGGCGTCCGCAAGGAACGCCCCTACGTAAACCGATTCGATCTCTGTGGCTCCGTGTCTCTGTGGTGAACTTCCGAAGTTCGGCGCCTACGGATTTGCGCGGCGGCAAAGATCGGCGATTTGGACGAGTTGCTCCCCGAGGATTTCCGAGACGGCTGAGCATCGCACTCGCGGCTCGGCGGGACGCCTCGCCCTACCTTTTCGGCGCAGCCGGTGTTTTGAAATACCGCGACGCGAATTCGATGAAGGTCGGCCAGTTCAGCACGTCGGTGTGGCCGCCGTCGTGCAGGCGGAAGGCGATGTCGCCGTCGATCACGGGCACGTTGACGGCGGGCATCTCGGTCGTGCCGAGGTCCCGCTTGCCGAGCAGGCGATAGACCGGGCCCGCGGCGACGGCGGCCATGAAGCTGCCTTTGGGATCGACGATCCGGTCGCCGTTCTGGGCCCCGCCGGAGATGAAGACGGGACGCGGGGCGCAGAGCGCGATCAGCTCGTGCGAATCCACCGGCAGGTCATTCCAGCGCGTGGCGTACTTCAGGAAATTTCCGCCCAGCCAGTGGTATTCCTCGGGAATGGTCACGGCGTTCAGCGGCTGGCCGAAGTTGCGCCGATGGAGCTTAGCTCCGCCTTCGCCGGACGAGCTGACGTAGGCGATGGCGAATCGCTGATCGAGCGCCATCGCGACGATCGTCGCCTTGCCCCAGCGCGAGTGGCCTTCCAGGCCGACCTGCTTCGCGTCGACCGCGGGATCCGTCTCGAAATAATCCAGGGCCCGGCTGGCGCCCCAGGACCACGCGGCCAGCACGCCCCAGTCCTCGAGCGAGCGCGGCTGGCCTTGGTTGACCAAACCGATGATGCCGGCGGTGAGGCCGGCGCCGTTGTCGGCCTGCACGCTGTTCGTATCGAGCACCGCGTAACCCCAGCCCTTGGCGAGCAACTGCTGCTGCCACGGCGGAGCGGTCGGAGCGCCGGGAGCACTCGCAGCGGCGGGACCCGCATTGGCGCGAGGAGCAGCGCCGTTGGTGGGAGCCGCAACCGCGGCGGTGGTGGCAGCGTTCGCGCCCGGAGCGGGAGTTTGGGTCGGAGTCGCAGCCGGAGCCGGCGGGCGCGGACGGGCGCCGGGAGAGAATTGCAGCATCACCGGCACCGGGCCGGCCGCGTGGGCCGGGGTGGTCAGCGTCACGCGGATGTCCACGTTGAGGAGCGGGTAGGCGGAGTTGTCCACGTGACCCACGAGCTGTTTCGTGATCGTGGGAAATTCACCGGTTTTGCCTTCCGTCGTTTCGGCGACGGTCCACGTGACCTTCGGCGTGACTTTCGGAGTCCGGCCGTACACCTCACGCTCGAAATCCTCCAGAATCTCGGGACGGCGCTTCTCCCACCAGGTGCGGGCATCGGTCACCTTCTGACCGTTTTTCAGCAGCAGCGGGTCGGGAAGAATCGGGTAGGGATTGGCCTTCGCTTCGTCGTAGTTGTACGACGGCCGGACAAGGATCGGTTCCACGTTCAGCAGCGCGCACAAACGCTTGATGTCTTCCTGCGCGGTGAGCGTGACGGGCGGCGGCAGCGTGCCGGCCGACTGCTGTGCGAAGGTGCGCCCGGCGACGGTGAGCGTGAGCGCGAGAACGGCGGCGCAGAAGCGGCGATGTGCCTTGGTTCGGAACGGGATATTCATTGTGGGGGAAAGCGGATTTTAACTCCTCCTAAGACTGGCGCCGGCTCGAGACGAAGGCGGAAGGAGCGAGTCCGTGGATGCGTTTGAAGAGGCGGGAGAAATGGAAGGGGTCGAGACCCAGTTCGTCGGCGACTTCCCGGACGAGCGCGTTGGAGGAA
>CALFNJ010000153.1 GCA_937902865.1 uncultured Opitutaceae bacterium | reverse complement strand
CAGGCCGTAATTGAGGAGACTGCGAGCGCTGGCGAGAATCGCCTCTTCGGCTCCGCGCGGCTTCCAGCCCAAGACCTGCCGGGCTTTCGCGTTGCTGGCTTCCTTTCGTTTGCCGAGTTGCTGGGCGACCGGGCGCAGCGGTGGACGGAAGAGCGCGAGCACCCGCACCAGCAGATTGGGCAAAGCGCGGGTGGGAACGCGGGCGGCGGCATCTCCCAGCCGGGCGCGCAGCAGCGCGGCGATCGCGGGCAGGGAGAGCACCTCGCCGCTGGTGGCGAGGAAGCGCTGGCCTGCGGCGGCTGGAGCGGTCATGGCGCGAAGGTGGAGATCGGCGACGTCCCGAACATCGACGACGCTGAGATCGATCCGCGGACACGCTTTGATCCGGCCCTCGAGCAGGCCTTGGAGGATTTCGAAAGCCGAGGAAATGTCCGGGCCGAGTGACGGGCCGAAAATGGCGGTGGGATTGACGGTCGTGAGTTCGAGCCCAGGTGCTTCGGCCCGCACGAAATCCCACGCGGCCTTCTCGGCGATCGCCTTGGAGCGCACGTACACGGACAGACCGCCGACGCTGGGATCGGTCCAATCCTCCTCCGTGAACGGTTCGCGGCCGGATTTGCCGCTGTAGCCGACGGCGGCGAAGGACGAGGTCACGACGACGCGCTTGACCCCGGCATCGCGCGCGGCGCGCAGCACACGCAACGTGCCGTCAACCGCGGGGCGAATGGTGTTCTCCTCATTCTGGCCGCCGGCGAGGGAAATGGGGGAGGCGACATGCAGCACGAAGGTGCAACCAGCGACCGCTTCGGACCAGTTCCGATCCTGGCCGAGATCCGTCTCGACGAAGGTGAGTCGTTCTCCGGGATCGATCCCTCCTTCGCGCAGCAACGCGAGCACTTCTTCCCGCCGGGCAAGCGAGCGGACGGTGGTGCGCACGCGGTAGCCGGCCTGCAGCAGCTGCAGGAGGCAATGGCCGCCGACGAAGCCGGTGCCGCCGGTCACCAGCACTTCCAGCTGCGTAGGATCGTTCGTCATGTCGTGGAAAAAGGGCGCCTTGCCCGCGCCTTTCGGGCATGCCTGATTTCGAGTCAGGTGCGATCGACCATCTTCCCGTCGCTCCGCGGAGGGAGCGAAAGCCGCCTCATTTGGCCGCCGCGACCGGCGCGGTGCCGTAGCCGAAAAGGCCGCGTTTCTTGATGGCCGCGACGACCGAGGTCGGAACCATTTTTTCCCAGCTCGCGTCACCTTCCTTGATGCGTCGGAGCGCGTCGCGGGAGAAGATGTGCAGGATGCTCGACTCGAAACCGACGATGCAGTCGATGTAGTGGTTTTCGAGCAGGTGATTGTAGAGGTTGCGCAGATGCTCGTCGACGTGGACGTTCTTGGCGTTGATCAGCACGTTGACGGCGGAGGAGCGCACGCCGGTGCTGGGCGCATCGACGGCCTGGCCGGTCGTGAGGTAGCGATCATAGGCCTCCTGCCGCATCGGATAGATGTAGAGCTTGACCGCGTTGCGAAAGAGCCGGCCGAACGACTCGAGAATGCCGCCTTCGAGGTTGTCGTAATACTTCTCGTTGAAGATCTCGAGGAGGTTGTTGATGCCCATCGCCACGCCGATCATCTCCTTCGTGTAGCGGCGGAAATAGGAAGTCAGGCGGAAGTACTCGGAATAATTCGAGATGAGGACATTGAAACCGATGTCCCCCAGAAGATCGACGCGGGCGAGGAAGTCCTGCGCATCGAGCTCTCCGGCGGCGAGGAGGTTGTTCATCGTGATCTCCATGAGCACGACGACCTCCTTGCCCTTCACGGGCGGCTCCTGGACGAATTGCGCGGTCGCGCAGTTGAGCATGTCGACGTTGACGTGCGTGACGGGACGGAAGCTGCCGCGCTCGACGAGGATCGCCTTCTTGTAGAGGACCTCGGACGGCTGGAGCACCTCGCCGCTCGGGCCGAACATGACGGCGTTCGTCAGGCCGAACGTGACGAGGTGAAGCGACATCAGCCGGTTGTCGATATTCGCAAAGGCGGGACCGCTGAACTTCAGCATGTCGACCTCGAGGCGGTCGGAGCTGAGGCCATCGAGCAGCGACTAGATCAGCTTCTTGGGCGTGTCGCGGTAGTAGAACGCGCCGTTGATGAGACTGGTGCCGA
>CALFNJ010000152.1 GCA_937902865.1 uncultured Opitutaceae bacterium | reverse complement strand
GCCCGGACGGAGATGGCGGACTTCGGGCGTGTCGACCCGCAGGCCGGTGTGGCCGCGGGGATGCTCGAGATTCTGGAGGCGGCCGCCGATGAGATTGTCGATGACGTGAACTCGGTAGCCCTCTCCGAGGAGGAGATCCACCATGTGGCTGCCGATGAACCCGGCCCCGCCCGTCACGACGGCCAGCGGCTGGGAGGCGCTCATTTCAGTCCGAGTTTCTTGACGACCTTCACGTTGATGAAGCTTTCGTCGCTCATCGTGTTCCGGAAGCGTCCGTCCTTGAAGGCGGCGCAGAGCCCGCGGACGGCATCCTCGATCGTCAGGCGCGGCTTCCAGCCGAGCTTCTGATAAATCTTCCGTGAGGAAACGTGGTAGGAGCGGTTGTCGTTGGTGGTCGTGGTCGTGAGGGCTTGCGCGTAGGTGTACGGGATGTCGGCTTTGCAGTCGGCGGGGTAGGCGCGGCTGGCGTGCATGACTTCGATGTTGTCGATGCGCTCGGCTTTGCCGACCGAGTCGCTGCTCGTGTAAATCGAGTAGTGCAGCGACTCGTAATAGTTTTTCTCGAGCCGCACGCAGGTGTTGGCGCGAATTTCGCTCGCGTCGGTCGCGCCCACCACGTAGTTGTTGAAAAAGTGGCCGGTGGCGCCGCGGTACATCGGCACACGTAGGTGCACCTTTTTGTAATAGTTGTGGTGCAGCGTGACCTTGCGATCGGCAAATACCGCGTTGAGTTCGCCGCGCAGCGCCAGCAGCTTGTCGAGCTGGATATCCACCGTCAGGTAGATGTGGGGCACCTGCTGTTTGGATTCGGTCAGGCGGCGGGCGATCGTCTTGCGCATGCCCGAAAGTTTGACGACCTCATTGGGGATGCCGAAATCGATGCCGGTCGACGGGATGGCCGGGGCGGATGCGGCGGCGGCAGGCTGCGCTGCGCCAGCGGCGGCCGGCGCGGCCTTGGCGGCGGGAGCCGAAACCACCCCTTCCTTCGCGCCTTCCAGATCGGCCTTGACGATCCGGCCATTGGGACCGGAGCCGGTCAGGCTGGCGAGATCGACGCCCTTGGTTTCGGCCAGCCGCCGCGCGAGCGGGCTGATCCTCACCCGGCCGTCTGCGGCCGGTGCAGGCGCTGTCTTTGCGGCTGCGGGCGCTGCGGCTTCCGCCTTGGCTGGCGCGGGGGCTTGGGCGGAGTTTGGCGCGGGGGTCTTTTCGGCGGGCTTCGCTTCGGTGGGCTTGGCTGCCTCCGCAGCCGGGGCGCCACCGGCGACAGCCGCCACATCCTCACCCTCTTCGGCGATCATCGCGATGACGGTGCCTACCTTCACCTGATTGGTTCCTTCGGCCACCAGGATTTTCGCGATCGTGCCTTCATCGACTGCCTCGAACTCCATCGTCGCCTTGTCTGTCTCGATCTCGGCGATCAGATCGCCGGCGACGACCGTATCGCCTTCCTTCACCAGCCATTTGGCCAATGTCCCCTCTTCCATCGTCGGGGAAAGGGCAGGCATCTGGATCGACTTGCTCATGCGTTCGGGGCCTTTGTCTCTTCAGTTCGGCGCGCGCGGCGGATGCAGCCCGTTTTCACGCTTTGGCCTTGCCGGTCAAGGCCACGGCTTGCGCACAATGCGATAATGGCTCACATTTTAGGGGACAAGGGCGCTTGCCTCGTGGGCGGCGGATGCGCGGAGGGCGGCGCATTTTTTAAGGAACAGGGCGATGCGGACCTATCTGGTTGTGGTAGATGAATCCCCCGAGGCGGAGACCGCGCTGCGCTTTGCAGCCCGCCGTGCCGCGAAAACGGGCGGGGCCGTGCGGATCCTCGCCCTCATCCCGCCAGCGGAATTCGTCCAGTGGGGCGGCGTACAGGCGACGATGGAAGACGAAGCGCTGCAACGCGCCGAAGCCCTGGTATTCAGCGCCGCGGGCACGCTGAGCGAGGAATCCGGCATCCGCCCCAGCATCACCGTGCGCCAGGGCGATCCGGTAACGGTCGTGCGCGATACGCTCAAGGAAATGGACGATGTGGCCGCTCTGGTGCTGGGCGCGGCGGCGAGCGGCCCGCCCGGCGCGCTGGTGTCGCATTTCGCCGGGGCCGACGCCGGTGGCATGCCCTGCCCGATCATGATCATTCCGGGCGGGCTGGATTCGGACACGATC
>CALFNJ010000151.1 GCA_937902865.1 uncultured Opitutaceae bacterium | reverse complement strand
GGTCGTGGAGGACAACCGCACGCCGCCGAAGATCGACGGCTTCGACAAGCTCTACGAAATCGACCTTCAGGGAAAGAGCACCGGCGGCCATCCCGGCGGTCCCTGCCTCAACAATCCGTACTTCCGCAACCTGATCTCCAGTCAGGTCGAGGATCTCGTCCGCGGCTACAATGTCGACGGCCTCCAGCGCGGCTCCGAGCGTCAGGGCCCGCTCGGCAATGCGCTCGGCGCGTGGCACCACGGCTCGGCCAGCGATCCTGCCCACACTTCGTGCTTCTGCGAATACTGCACCGCCAAGGCGCAGAAGCAGGGCATCGACGTCGCCCGCGTGCGCAAGGCCTTCGAGGCCCTAGTGCCGTATGTGAAGAACGGCCGCGCCGGCATCCGTCCGCGCGACGGCTACTACGTGGAGTTCTGGCGCCTGCTGCTCCGCTATCCCGAGCTGCTCACCTGGGAGAATTTCTGGGCCGACAGCATGCGCGAGATGCAGCGTGAGTTCTACGCCAAGGCGAAGTCGCTGCGGCCCGAGGTGCTCGTCGGCTTCCACGTCTGGCACAACGCGTCGTTCAATCCGATCTACCGCGCGGAACAGGATTACCAGCCGTACACGGAGTACTCTGACTTCCTCAAGCCGGTCATCTACGACAACCCGGCGGCGGAACGCATGGCGTCCTACGTCTACAGCGTCGGCCAGAACATCTACGGCGATCTCACCCGGCAGCAGCTGCTCGACTTCGAGTACGCCATCACCGGCCTGACGAAGGAGAAGAGCTACGCCGAGATCATCAATCAGCCGCAGGAAGCGTATGAAGAGCAGCTGCGCAAGCTGCCGATCAACGGCACGCCGCGCGGCAACTTCGCGACGTTCTCGAGCGACTACGTCTTCCAGGAGACGAAGCGCGCGGTCGAGGGCGTGACCGGCTCCAAGACGAAGATCTGGCCCGGCGTGGGCATCGACGTGGTGACGAAGAACAGCACCCCGGAGAGCGTCCGCAATGTGGTCAACGCCGTCTTCCAGGCCGGCGGCACCGGCATGGTGCTCTCCACCAGCCACGCCGCGATGCAGCCGAAGAACCTCAGCGCCGTCGGCGACACCCTCCGCGAGCTCAAGCTCGCCTGATCAGACATATCTCTGCGCCCTTCTCCGACCCCTGCGGCTCTGTCGCAGGGGTCGTTTCATTTCCGAGGTGGAGCGCGTTGTCCCTAACGCACTGAAACCATTGCCGCGTCTCACGATCGAATGAGCGAACGGCGCGTTAGGGACAACGCGCCCCACCTTTTCGACATCTCGCGCAGAGGCGCAGAAACGCAGAGAAAACACCTCTTCAAATCGGGTGCTCGATCTCTGCGTTTCCGCGCCTCTGCGCGAGACGGTTCGAAGGATCGGCAATTCACTGCACGGCACTTCACTTCAACTCACTTCGCCGGAGTCTTGGGCGTGAAGGCCGGTTTCGTCTCCGGCTTCGCGATGCCGGCGGCAGCCATTTTCGCCCGCAACTTGGCGGCGAGCTCTTTCGCGTTGGGATAATCCAGCTCGGCGGCCACGTCGTAGCAGGAAAGCGCCTTGGCGTTGTCGGCGAGGCCGTCGGTCCGGGTTTCGTAGGTGAGGCCCAGGTCGAGCATCGCCTCGGGATTGCCGGCGGCGGACGCGGCCTCGAAGGCCACCTGCGCGATGGCGAAGCGGTTCGCGCGCAGCGAGGACTGTCCGAGCTCGACGTTCGCGCGGTCGATCAGGCGGTTTTTCACGCGGGTGGCCGCGTCTCCGGCGTCCTGCTGCATGAGCGCTTCGGCCCGGGTGTACATCATCAGGGCGTGGGGGAGATCCTGCGGCACGCCGTCCCCGTTTTCGTAGAGCGCGCCGAGATCGTACATCGCGTTCTCCGAGCCCAGCGCGGCGGCCTGCGCGAACTTGGGCCGGGCTTCGTCCTTCTTGCCGGCGCCATGCAAGTCGACCGCGGCCTGCAGGACCTCGACGCTCTCGGCTTCCCGCAACTTGAACTGCGCAGGAAAATATCCCATCGCTGCCGACTTCTGGTACCAGGCGACGCCGGCCTTCCGGTCCTTGGGCACGCCTTCGCCGTAAAAATACGAGGTGCCGAGATCGAGCATGGCGTTGGGGTTGCCAGCCTCCGCGGCCTTCTGCCAGAGGGCCACCGCCTCGGGCATTTTCTTGGCTTCGTAGGCGGTCGCTCCGTCCTCACGGATTTGCGCCGCCGGAAATTTCGTTCCGAGCTTTTCGTTGGCCGCGATCCAGGCGTGGGCGGGCGCGAAGCCGAAGCGCTCGGCTTTTCCGAGCCAGTAAACGGCGTCATCCAGATTGGTGCTTTCATGCACGCCGCGCTCCGCGTAGCCGAGCGCCTGCACCTGGCGGTCCCCGTCGGACGGACAGTTCTCGATCAAAATGATCCACAGCGCGGCGGCCAGGTTGGTTTGTTTCGCGGCGGCGCGGAACCACTGGAGCGCGTCCGCATCGCTTTTTGCCAGGCCGGCTTCGCCCCAGAGATAGCACTCGGCGAGCATCGTCTGCCCGGCGGGATGACCAGTTTCGGCGGCCTTGCGGAACCAGCGTCCGCCCTCGGCCGGATCGGCTTTCACGCCCATCTGTCCCCAGGCATAGGCCTTGCCGAGCTCGACCATCGCGAGTGCGACGCCCGCATCGGCGGCGGTGCGGTAGTAGGTCAAAGCCTTCTCCGGATTCGGGGCGACGCCCTCGTAGCCGAGGGAATGAATATAACCGATCCAGAAGTTCGCCTCGACCTCGCCGAGCTCGGCCGCGATGCGGAATTTCACCAGCGCGAGCGGCATCCTCTCGATGACCGTCGGCTCGGTGGGCAGCGGC
>CALFNJ010000150.1 GCA_937902865.1 uncultured Opitutaceae bacterium | reverse complement strand
CCCCGCTGACCGAGGAAGCCAAAACCAGTTCCCGATCCCTCAGAGAAAAACCGGAGGCCTGCGCCGGGAGATGTCTCGGTACGTCCGACCGCGCGATCCTACACCCGTGAGAAATCAACCGGGTGGCAGCGCCAGCATCGCGACCAAACTTTTCGGCACGTTGAGGAAAACGCGCCCGACGTCGTCCGTCCGCTCAATCCAGGATCAGCGCAATCTGCTGGCCCGGGCCATGCACGCCCTCGATCAGGATGCCTTCCACGTCCGCGGTCTTCGAGGGACCGGTGCACCAGATGATGTTGGGATCGGAGCCGAGCGACGCGATGGCCTGCGGCAAATCGGTGAACAGCGCCGAGCGGGGAAACACCGCGACGTGCACCCAAGGTGTGAGGGCCGCGAGGCGGCGGGACGTGGACTCATCCTTCAGGATGATTGTGCCCAGTTCGGCGATGCCACCCGCGGCGCGGGTGATGCCGAACGTGTAATCGTCCACGCGCGTGCGGTCGTAGGTGGTCTCCACCTGGAAATCCGGTCCGAAGTGCGGCGCCAGCTTCGGCCACAGCACCGGATCACAGTAGCCGCGCAGCCACTTGTCCGCCCGCAGGCGCGCGACCAGCGCGGGCACGTCGGTGACGGCCAGTCCGTTCACGCGCTGCAGCCGCTCGGCGAAAACCGTGAGCGGATCACGATTGGCGAGCACCTGACGCAGCACGGCGATTTCGGTGTCGAATTCAGGCAGGCGCGCGCGCTCCGGCAACGGCGCCAGCGCAGCGTTCACTCGGGCGAGAATGGCTTCGCGGTCGTTGGACTTCATGACTTCGCGGACTGCGGACGCTGCTTCATCCATTTGCGGAAATTGCCCCCGCGCCACGGCGGCAGGGTGCGCTTCGCCTCCCAGGCTCGCAGCGCCGGCACCGGCACGAGCTTGGTGGGAATGTGATTCATGATGTGTCCGCCGGCGAGCGACGCCCGCCACGCGAGCGGCTGCGAAGCCAGCAGGGCCCAGGCGCCCATCGGAGGCGTGCCGGGCGAGGAAACACCCTCCTGCTTGCCCTTGTCGCGCAACCGCAGCAACAGGTCGGGAATCGGAATATTGACCGGGCAGACTTCGTTGCAGGCGCCGCAGAGACTCGAGGCCTTCGGCAGGTCCGCCTTTTCCGGAAAATTCTTTCCCATCAGCAGCGGCGAAAGCACCGCGCCCACCGGGCCCGGATAGACGCTACGGTAGGCATGGCCGCTGGCCTGGCGATAGACCGGGCACACGTTGAGGCAGGCGCCGCAGCGAATGCAGCGCAGGATGTCGCGGCACTCGCTCGCCAGCACTTCGGTGCGGCCGTTGTCGACGAAGATGACATGCATCTCCTCGGGACCGTCGGGCTGCTCAGCCCGCTTCGGGCCGCTGATGAACTCGGTGTAGACCGTCAGGTCCTGCGCCGTGCCACTGCGCGCGAGCAGGTTGAGCAGCAGGGCGAGGTCGCGGTCGCGCGGCACGATCTTCTCGATGCCGATCATCGCGATGTGGCACTTCGTCGCCGCGAGGCAGAAGCGCGAGTTGCCTTCGTTGGTCACGAGCACAATCCGGCCGCTCTCGGCCGAGACGAAATTCGCGCCGGTCAGGCCGACATCCGCTTCGAGATATTTGTGGCGGAGAAAATTCCGCGCGCGGCGGGTGATCGTCTGCGGATCGTCGTTGTACGCGCCGAGGCCGTTCTTCTCGAACGAAGTCGCGATCTCCCGGCGGTTCTTGTGGATGATCGGCTTGACGATGTGCGAGGGGTGATCGTGGTCGATCTGGACGATGAACTCGCCCAAATCCGTCTCGAGGGCCTCGATGCCTTGCTTCTCCAGGAAATGCGCGAGCTCGGTTTCCTCGCTGACCATGGTCTTGGCCTTGACCATCTTCTTCGCGCCACGGGCGCGCATGATTTCCAGCACGATCTCGTTGGCGGCATCCCCCGTCGCCGCCCAGTGCACCTTCACCCCGTTCGCCAGCATCTTCTTTTCGACCGCGGGCAGGTAGGTGTCGAGGTTCTCCACCACGTGCTGCTTGATCTCGCCCGCGATGTGGCGGAGGCGGTTCGGATCCGGATATTCGTCGAAGAGCAGCTTCGTCCGCTTCTCGTGACCCTTCTTGGAACCGTCGTAGA
>CALFNJ010000149.1 GCA_937902865.1 uncultured Opitutaceae bacterium | reverse complement strand
CGGTGTAAACGAGATGCTCTAACCAACTGAGCTAGGCGTCCAAGCCGAGGGCTCAGCTAAGCGGGCGCGCCGGGGGAGTGACAAGGAATTATTCCGCCCGGCGGACGCTCCGCGAAATGGCATATCAGACGCTGGCCAGGGCCGACTTCGGCCGGAGCAGACCCTCGCGGATCATGAGCTCGGCATTCTGCATGGCATTGAGCGCGGCGCCCTTCCAGAGGTTGTCGCCGCTGACCCAGAGGGCCAGGCCGTTGTCGAGCGCGGTATCGACGCGGATGCGGCCGACACCGCACTTCACCTTGCGGCTGAAATCGAGCGGCGTCGGGTACTGCTGCTTCGACGGATCGTCGACCAGCTCGGCGCCGGCAAACTCCGCGATGGCCGCGCGCGCCTGCTCGACACTGACGGGTTTCTCGAACTCGGCATTGATCGAAACCGAATGCGCCCGCACGACCGGCACGCGCACGCACGAGGCCGAGACCTTGAGCTGCGGCAGCTCCATGATCTTGCGGCTCTCCTGCATCATCTTCGTCTCCTCGCCGGTGTAGCCGTTCGGGCCGAAGGTATCGACCTGCGGGATGACGTTGAACGCGATCTGGTACGGATAGACCTTGCGCGGGATCGCGGCGCCCTTGGCGTGCGCCTGCACCTGGTCCTCGAGCTCGCGGACCGCATCGGCGCCCGTGCCGGACACGGACTGGTAGGTCGAGGCAAAGTAACGCTTCAGGCCGAACTTCTGGTGCAGCGGCCACAGCGCCATCAACGTCACCGCGGTCGAGCAGTTGGGATTGGCGATGATACCCTCGTGGTTGCGCAGCGCCTGCGGATTGATCTCCGGGATCACCAGCGGCACGTCCGGCGCGAGGCGGAAAGCCGAGCTCTTGTCGATCACGAGGCAGCCCGCCTTGACCGCATCCGGCGCCAGCGCCCGGGTCACGGGACCGCCCGCGGCGAAAAACGCCACATCCACGTCGGCGAACACGCCCGGCTTCGCCTCTTCCACGACCAGTTCCTTGCCGCCGAACTTCATCTTCTTGCCCGCCGAGCGCGCCGAGGCGAACAGCCGCAGCGTGCCCACGGGGAAATTCCGCTCCTGGACGAGCTTCAGCAGCTCTTGACCGACGGCGCCCGTGGCACCGACGATACCTACCGTGAAGGATGACTTATTGTTCATGGATTCTCCGTTGGAACAGGTGAACAAAACGTGTTCGCGCCTTGGCATCAAGCCCGCAGACCGGATTCTCCTCGTCCGCATCGGCACACAGAGCCTGCAGTTCTTCCGGCACAGCACGCTGGTAAAGAGTTACGTCATCTCCACCTCGCTCCGCCCGCCCTCCAACGTCCGTGATTCCCTCGGCACGCCGCGCGGCTTGCACGAGATCGCCGAGCGGGTCGGCGACGGCCAGCCGCCGGGCGTCGTGTTCAAGTCCCGCGTGCCCACGGGCAAGCACTACACCGAGTTTCCCGACGCCGGTCCCAATCTGATCACGACCCGCATCCTCTGGCTACGCGGACTCGAGCCCGGTGTGAACCAGGGCGGCGATGTCGATTCGCACCAGCGCTACATCTACATCCACGGCACCAACCACGAGCAGCGTATCGGCGAACCCTTCAGCGGCGGCTGCGTCCTCATGCGCAACCTGGAAGTGATCGAGCTCTACGACCAAGTGCGCCCCGAAGATCAGGTCCTGATCACCGACTAGTCTGGGCGCCGAAAGGGCGCTGATCTCGGTATCCGGACAATCCAGATCCGGACACGAAAATTCGGAAGCCAGGAAGCCATGAAAAAGGCACGGTCTTCCGCGCCCTAAATTCACCGTCACCAAGGATCCGTATGTCACGTAATACGTGACATACCGCAGAAACTTCCGACCTCTGCGTGCTCTGTGTCCTCTGCGTGAAACCGGATCGGGAAGTTATCGGACCGATTTCGATCCGGTTGCACGCAGAGGACACGGAGTACGCAGAGGCCCACCCTATCCGCGGCAAATGCCTACAGACGTCTGGCGCCGATCGGCGCGGAGGGATCATCGGGTTCGCGGGTCACGTGGATTTTTTCCGATGAACCCGGTCTGCCCCGCGTGACGACGATGACCTCTTCGCCCAAGCTCATCGGCGGATCGCTGCGCTCCTGCACCATCATCACGGTGTTGCCGTTTTTGAGCCGCACCGTGATCTCCTCGCCCATCCGGTTATCCAGCCTGCCGCGGCCCGCGTCGATCATCACCGAGCTGACGCTGCGAACCAAAGGAACCGGCGAGCCGGTGATGGCGCCCATCACCGCCGCCGTGCCCATCCGTGAACTCGTTCCGCGCGCGGCGGCACCCGTCGAGGCGGTCGGCGTGATCATGACGTCGCGCACATTGATGATCTCTCCCCTCGCCTCACTGATCACCGGTCCAAGCTCTTCCGGGCTCGGATCCGCTGAACTCGCCGCGGGCGTCGAGCAGCCTGCTGCAAACAGCAGCGACCACAGACCCGCGATCAGCAGCACCGTCATGGAGCGGCAACCAGCAGCTTGCCGAGCGTGACGGGGACAGCGCGCCCCCATTGCTCGCGCTCCCATCTTGCGCCGTCCCGCTCCGATCCGCTCGAGCGCCAGCTCGATCACGGCCAGGTGACCTGCGCACCGCCCGGACCGTTAAGCAAGGCCACACGGTCGCCCACGTTGAAGTCAGGAGGGGAAACCTGCGTCACGACGACGGTGCTGCCGTCCTCCAACTTGACGGTAATGGACTGGCCGGACTTCCGCGTCGCGGCCTCCTCGACCGCCTCGCCCGCGACCGCTCCCACCACCGCCCCACCCGCCTGGGCGAGATTGGTGCCCACGCCATGGCCAACGCCGCTTCCCGCCGCTGCGCCCGTCAGCCCGCCGCCGACGACGCCGATGGACGAGTTACGGCCAGAAATCGTCACGACCTCGGTCTTCTGCACCGTGCCGTATTCGATGCGCCGCACCTGATTGGTCTGGTTGCGGGGCACCAGCGGATAACTGGACGGTAAGCTGCAGCCGGCCACCCATCCGACCATCGCGAGAGACAAGGCAAACGTGAGTTTCGAGTTCATGGGGTAAAGGCGAACGCAGGCTGAGACTGCAGGATCGCCTCCAGGGTTCACAAACAAATTGATACATCAGAGGTCCAGAGACCGATCTGATCGATGTAGGCGCGTTCCTTGTGGACGCCCGGGTTCGTCGCCGGCCTCCGAATGGGCGTCCGCAAGAAACGCCCCTACATTGTCAGCGATTTCGCCCCAACAGCAGCCGGAGCGAATTGAGGCACACGACCACGGTGCTGCCCTCGTGCGCCGCCACGCCGATCGCGAGCGGTACCGCGCCCCAGGCAGTGGCGCCGATCATCACGATCACCACGCCGAGCGAAATCGCCAGGTTCTGCCGGATCACGGCTCGCGCCCGCCGGCTCAGTCGCTGCGCCGCCAAAAAGTTCTCGATGCGGTCGTGCATCAAAATCACTTCGGCCTGCTCGAGCGCGGCGTCGCTGCCGCGAGCGCCCATCGCAACGCTCACGTCAGCCGCCGCCAGACTCGGGGCGTCATTCACGCCGTCGCCGACCATCGCCACGCGGCCGCCGTCGGCGCGCAGAGATTCGATCGCCGCGACCTTCTGCTCCGGCGACAACGCCGCCCGCACCTCGTCGAGTCCAAGATCCTTCGCCACCGCCTCCGCCGTGTGCCGCCGATCGCCGGTGAGCATGACTGTTTTGATGCCCGCCGCCTTCAACTCCGCGAGCACTCCACGCGACTCCGCGCGGATCTGATCCTGCAGCAACACGCGTCCAACCAGATCACGTCCGATCACCCACACTTCGCTCAACTCTGCGGCGGCCGGTGGCAACTGCTTCGCCCAGTCCGCCAGGGGCCCCTTTTCCAGCAACTCGCGCCGTCCCAGCAGGAGATTGGCCCCCGCCAGCCGGCCGCGCAGGCCCTGTCCCGTGAGCGATTGAAAATCCTCGAGCTCGCGGGCCCGAATGCCTTCCGCCCGCGCGTGCCGGACGATCGCCCGCGCGATCGGATGCTGCGACTGCGCCTCCAGCGCGTACGCCAGTTCGAGGATCTCGCGCTCGCGGCCGGCGGGAAAACTTTCCGTGCGCACCACCGCAAGCTCGCCGGTCGTCAGCGTGCCGGTCTTGTCGAGGGCAACGACGTTGACATCCGCCAGCTTCTCGATCGCCGCGCCGCCGCGAAAGAGCACGCCGTGGCGCGCGCCCCAGGCGATGGCCGCCAGGATCGCGGAGGGAATCGAGATCACCAGCGCGCAGGGGCTCGCGACGACCATCAGCGTCATCGCCCGATAAAAGGCCGAGCGCGTGCCCGGCACATTGTCGAACGCCGGCAGGTGAAAACCCAGCCACCACACCAGAAACATCACGGCCGAGCCGCCGATGACCGCGTACGTGTAGCCCGGCCCGAAGCGGTCGGTCAGCCGCTCGCTCGGCGCCTTCAGCTTCTGCGCCGTCTGGATGAGACGGATGATTTTCTGGAGCGTGCTCTCCGCCGGCAAGCGGGTGACGTCGAACTCCACTGCGCCCCAGAGATTGATCGTGCCGCTGAACACCGGGTCGCCGACTCCCTTCTCCACCGGATTAGCCTCGCCCGTCAGCGCCGACTCGTCGCTCGCGCTTCGTCCGCTGACGACGTTGCCGTCCGCCGCAAACGCCTCGCCCGGCCGGACGCGCACCCGCTGCCCCACTCGCAGTTCCTCGACGGGAATCTCACGCTCCCCGCCCTCCGGCAGCACAAGGCTGGCGCGCTTCGGCGCACTTTTGAGCAGCGCACTGACTTCGCGATGCGTGCGGGCCAGCGCGTACTCCTCCATCGCGCCAGAGGAGGAGAACAGGAACAGCAGCAGCACCGCCTCGCCCCACGCGTCGATGAAGAGAGCGCCGACGGCCACCGCGAGCATGAGGAAATGGATGTCGATGCGCCGCTCGCGGAGATTTTCCCACGTGTCGATCGCCGCGTCCCAGCCGCCGGCCACCAGGCCCGCGAGAAAAAGCCCGCGGGAAAGCCAGGGCCAGTCCGGCGCGAGATGCGCCACGGTCCAGCCGGCCAGGCCCGCGACTCCGCAGACCGCCGCCAGGGTCGCCAGCAGCCGCCAGTCCTCACCGCCCTCCGTTTCATGCGTCGCAGCTTCGCGTTCCAGATCGGGCCATTCCACCTCCTGCCAGAGCCAGAGTTTTTCCGCGGTGACGCAGCTGTCGCGACCCACGACCGTCGCCCCGCCCTCGCGCCGCAGCGAGTAGCCGGCCGGCGCCGCCTTGATCGCGCCCGCGGCAAGCTGCGCCTCCACGGCCGCGATCGTTTCCGCCAGCCGCGTCTCGAAGGCCTGCAGGTCAACCGGCCCGACCGTCGCCACCGCCACCTTGTGCGCCGCCGGATCGATGCGCACCGCGCTGACCTCCGGCTGCGCGCGCAGGAAACGCACGAGAGCCTCCACCCAGTCGTCGCTGGAATGCGCCGGTGTAGTCACAGCGGGAAATGAGTGCAGACCTGCCGCAGCGGCAAATTCATTTGCGCCGGGCAAAAGCCGATTCCTTGCTGGAGGGTCACTCCGATGATTGGCCTTCGCGACGATACCGACTCCGCCCTGCCGGCCCCGCCGCCGAGCCGCGCTCCGGAGCTGGCCGCCCGCATCTTCGCCGAGGGCGGATGGCTGGAGGCCCGCCTCGAGCTTCAGCATCGGCCGCAGCAGGAGACCATGGCCCGCGCCGTCGCCGCCGCCATGAAGGCCGACGAACCCCTGCTCTTCGAAGCCGGCACCGGCGTCGGCAAATCCCTCGCCTATCTCGTTCCCGGCATCATCCACGCGGTCGATCAGAGCCGTCAGCTCATCGTCTCGACCCACACGATTTCCCTTCAGGAACAGATCGCCGACAACGATCTGCCGGCCTGCCGGCGGCTCTTCCAGCGCACGCCCGAGCTTGCGGCCTACGCGGAATTCCGCAGCGCGGTGCTCGTCGGCAAATCGAATTATCTCTGCACGACCCGCCTCGCGACCGCGCTGAAGGACAAGCAGGAGCTGTTCACCACGCCCGAGCAGCGGGAGCTGCAGCGGATTTCCGACTGGGCCGCGACCAGCCAGACCGGACTGCGTCACGAGCTCCAGCCGCGCCCGAGCGACGACGTCTGGGAATTGGTCTGCGCCGACTCGTCCGGCTGCTCGAAGAAGTACTGCGACTGCCACAAGTGCTTCTACCAGGTGGCGAAGGCGCGCTGCGATGCCGCGCACGTTTTGGTCGTCAACCACAGCCTGCTCTTCGCCCTCATCCACGTGGGCGAAATGAAGCCCGAGCGCATGGCGCGCGGCGTCATCCGCGCCGACGATTTTGTCGTGCTCGACGAGGCGCACACCGTGCCCGAGGTCGCGACCGACAATTTCGGCCTGAGCCTCACCAGCGTCGGTCTCGATCGGCAGCTACGCTCGCTCTACAACCCAAGCAAGCGGAAGGGATTTCTCGTCAAGCTGGGCGAAAACGAAGCCCTGCTCGCCGTCGAGGATTGCATCGAGGCCTCCGCCCAGTTCTTCGCCTTCATCCATGACAAGCTCCTCGCGCTGCGTTCGATCCTGCGGGTGCGCGAGGAGGGCTTCGTCGAGCCGCTGCTGGACCAGCCGCTCGGTGTGCTGCTCGGCCGCCTCAACCGCATCGAAAGCAAGCTGCCGGAGGGCAAGGTGCGCGACGAGCTCAAGGACCGGATCGCGCGGCTCCTCGCCTGCCGGGTCGCCATCGGCCAGTTCCTCACGCTCGCGGACGACAGCCACGTCTACTGGGCCGAGCTCACCGGCAAGCGCCAGACCGCCGTCGCGCTCCGCAGCGCCCCGATCGATGTCGCCCCGAAACTCCGCGAGGTGTTTTTCGGCTGCAACACCTCGGTCACCTGCACCAGCGCCACGCTCGCACTCGCCGGCGAGATCGGGCCGTTCGCCGCGCGGATGGGCGCCGACGATGCGCGCGCGGTCGTGGTCGCATCTCCGTTTGATTACCAGCGTCACATGCGGGTCTATGTCGCGTCCGACGTTCCCCTGCCCTCGCCGCAGGAGGCGAAGCTGGCGATCGAGTCGCTGACCAACTACATCGGCTTCTGCACGCAGCGCGTGAAGGGCGGATCGCTCGTGCTGTTCACCAGTTACCAGGACATGCGCAAGGTCGCCCAGGCGCTGCTGCCGGTCTATCGGGAGGCGCAGCGGCCGTTTTTCATACAGGGCGAGGATCTTTCCCGGACCGAGCTCGCCCGGCGGATGCGCGAGCTGGGCAACGCGGTGCTGTTCGGGACGGACAGTTTCTGGACCGGGGTCGATGTGCCCGGTGATGCGCTGTCCCAGGTGATCATCACGCGCCTGCCGTTCGATCCGCCCACGCATCCGATCACCGAGGCGCGCACCGAGGCGATCCAGCAGCGCGGCGGGAACCCGTTCAACGAGCTCACCCTGCCGGACGCCCTGATCAAATTCCGGCAAGGCGTCGGCCGGCTCATCCGGACCGAAACCGATCGCGGCCTGGTCACGATCCTCGACGCCCGGGTGCTGGCCAAGGCCTATGGTCGTCTCTTTCTGGAATGCCTGCCGAGGAAAGAGTTCGAGCAATTAACCCTTGCAAATCGGGACGAGCAATTTCGTCCTTTCGCCTGACCGAGCGGTTCTCCAGTCTGCCGTCTCGCCTCCAGCCCACCCAAGCCCGCCAGCATGATCAAACTGCGCACAGCCGCCCTGAGTGACATCGGCCATCTCCGCACCCACAACGAGGATCGCTTCATTCAGGACGACAAGCTGGGCCTTTATGGTGTCGCCGACGGCGTCGGTGGCCTGCCCGGCGGCGAAGAGGCCGCGCAACTGGCGGTTGATGAGATGATGCAGTCGGTCAAGGCCATGCCCGCCGGCGAGCCGGATCTGACCAACGCGGTTCTAAAGGCAAACGAGAGCGTCGCGAATCTCGGCCACAAGCTCAGCCCTGGCATGGGCATCGGCACCACGCTCACCTGCGGCGTCATGCGGGACGGCAAGTTTTACCTCGCGCACATCGGCGACTCCCGCTGCTACGTCTGGCACCTCGGCAAGTTCGACGCCCTGACGCGCGACCACTCCGTCGAGAGCGATGCCCGCATCCGCCGCGCCCGCGGCGAGGTCGTCTATTATCACCAGTCGAACCGCAACGCCCTCACCCGCTGCATCGGCCAGCCCACGCCCCCCGAGGTGGACATTCTCACCCGCACGCTGCGTCCGGGTGAACGCTACTTTTTCTGCAGCGATGGCGTGACCCGTTTGATCCGCGAATCCGAGCTGGGCGAGATGATCGGCCGCGACGCGGAGCCCGCCGATGTCCTCAAGGAAATCGTCGAGCTCGCGAACCGCCGCGGCGGTCCCGACAACTCGACGGGCGTCCTGATCTTCGTCGACGAGGCCAAATAAGTCCGGCGCCAGTCGCCCGACCTCTGTCCACCGTCTCCCGGCGCCCCAGATGCCCTCGCGCGTGGAGCAGTTCCAGGCCCTCGCCGCCGGACAGCCGGACAACGAACTTTTCCGCTTCAGCCTGGCCCAGGCGCTGGTCGCCGAAAACCGCGGCGCCGAAGCGATCCCGCACTACGCCGCCTGCGTCGCGAAGAAGTCTGACTGGATGATGCCGCGCATCCTTCTCGGCAAACTCCACCTCCAGCTCGGCCACCGCGCCGAAGCCAAGCCGCTGCTCGAGGACGCCCTCCGTCTCGCCGTCGAGCAGCACCACGAGGAACCGGAGCACGAACTGCGGGCGCTGCTGGCCGGGTGGCAGTAACGGATCGAGCGGGATCGTCTCGCGCAGAGGCGCCAAGACGCGGAGATCGAAACCAGAAGAGGTGCTGTTCACCAGCGAGCCCAGCATCTTCGAACGTCCCGATGAAGCCGCTTTTTCTCAGTTGCTGCCTGCTCTTTCTTGCGGGCTGCGCATCGACGCAGCCGTCCGTCCCGCACGGCACGCTGTTGTTCTACGTCAAAATCACGAACGTCGCCCTCGGCAAGGCGCCCGCGGGAGACACCGGTGTATTCCTTTTCTCGGAGGATGACCACGTCACCGCCTACGAAATGCGCGCCGGCTCGGTGCGAGCAACCTACAGTAGAGACCCCGCTGAGACTGCGTCGCTGAGTCAGGATATCGCGGCGATTGATTTCATCCCGTTCGATTTCGAGGCTGAAGTAAAGAATGCCACGATCCGTCGGGAAGCCAGGCTCAAGGCCGCCGGCAAAAGCGCGCTGATGCGGTTTGATTTGGACGGCTCCGAATTCGAAATTGGCTTCGACGGGCCCAAGGGAAAGTTTGTCCTGCGATACTGGAATCCGGGATCGAAGATCGACGACCTCGCGGGCGACAGCGAAAACATAGCTAAACTAAAGCGGCTCATTGATCGCTTCGCCGCCTACTACGGGCAATCGAGGTTTGGGCTCTAACCTCAATCAATAAGCGCGGGAATTGCGGTGCTCCCGACCTGTCGGCGGCTTGCTTGGCCTTGGCATCTCTGCGCTCTCTTGGTCGATTCAGGGATTCGGTCCGGAAAGCGGCACCAGGGTGCCTGACGTCGTTCCCTTGTTCGCGTCCTCGAGCATTTCAAACGCGACCATCTGGCGAATGCGGTTCGCGGGGAATCGGTAGTCCTCCGCGAGCCGTTGAAGATCCAAATCGTAATCAGCACTACCCCTCGTGCCTTCGCGCTGGTCGTAAGCGAGGCGGTCAGGCAGGGAAAAACCGATATAGAACTCCTCGCCGATCTTCTTTCCGTCGCGGAAATAAGTCAGGCGATAGTGCCTCCTCGCCGAGCTCTCTTCTTCGCGCACTTCGCGAAAAAAGGCGACCGTCGCGTCCAGCCCTTTCGCCTCTGCCAGGGTGAGCACGCGTTCCGTCAAAAGCTTCGCCGGCGTCAGCTCGGGGTTGGCGTAGGGCCAGGCGACCGAGTCCTCGAAAATCGAAATCTCCGTCTCCGCGCCACGACGGCGCAGATGATAGTCGCGCGCCTTCGTGTTGCGATCGGAGAAAAGCTTCGAGACGACGATCTCCTCGTTCGGGGCCAGACTGGCGATCGCGATGGACTCTCCCTTCGAGAAGGGACGTGGGACGTCCTGATAGATTGCGCCCAGAAAAAAGATCACAAACAGCACGCACGTGAACGGCGCGACAATCAGGACCATGCGACGCTGTTTCATCGTTCCAGGAGGAGCCGGGGTAAAAACGGAAAAACGCGGGGCCAACGCGCGGCATTTTTGAATCGCGGTCGCGACGACTGCAATCCGGGTTTACCGGAAACCGCCGATGTCCGAGGTCCGCGGCTGGGGCCGGGAAGATTCGATTCCCGAAAATGCGGCCTGAAAAATTGATTGGATTTCGGGCGGGGAACCTGCACCTTTTCGCCTCCCCCGCCAGAGTAGCTCAGTGGTAGAGCAGAGGACTCATAAGCCTTTGGTCGCCGGTTCAATCCCGGCCTCTGGCACCATTCCCCCCCGCCGCGCCTATTTTTTCTCTGCCGCCGGCGGCTCGTCGATCAGGAGGCGCGACTGCACCTCGAGCGACCCTTTGTAGTAAGGCGGGAAAAGAATCAGCAGCGCCCGCTCGTTGCGCCCCAGTTCGACGCTGTCGGCATA
>CALFNJ010000148.1 GCA_937902865.1 uncultured Opitutaceae bacterium | reverse complement strand
TGGGCTATCCCGGCGAACTGTCGCTTGTCGAGAAGCCGGTGCCGGTGCCGAACGAGGCCGAGGTGCTGGTGCGCATCGCCGCCATCGCGATCTGCGCCACCGATCTCGACGTCATCTATCACGGCCCGCCGGCGATCATTCAAGGCGGCCCGCCGTTCAACAAGAACTTCACGCCCGGCCATGAGTACATGGGCACGGTGGTCGCGCTCGGCCCCGGCGTCGATGAATACAGGATCGGGCAGCGCATCTCGGTCGAGATCCATGCCGGCTGCGGCCAGTGCAAGCGCTGCCGCGAGGGCATGTATACGTCGTGCCACAACTACGGGCTCAATTACGGCGACGTCGACAAGGGCCACCGCGCCAACGGCTTCACCACCGACGGCGGCTTCTGCGAATACCAGGTCAACAATATCAACACGCTGATCGCCATTCCGGACGCGATGTCGGACGAGGAGGCGACCTTGGTGGTGACGGCAGGCACCGCGATGTACGGGCTCACCGAACTGGGCGGACTCGTCGCCGGCGAGAGCGTCGTCGTCACCGGGCCGGGGCCGATCGGGCTGCTCGGCGTCGCGGTGGCGAAGGCGATGGGCGCGCATCCGGTGATCCTCACCGGCACGCCTCACGGCGTCGGCTTCGCGCGCACCCCGCCTGTTTTTCTCAAGCCTGGCGACACGGTCAGCATCGAGATCGAAAAGATCGGCACGCTCACCAACCCGGTGGTGAACGAAAAGCTCTGATCGCGAGCCACGGAATCGGAAGGGTTTCACGCGAAGACGCGAAGGGCGCGAAGCTTTGGTGACGGGTCTAGGTGCGCTTTTCTTCCGGGTCGGGGGGACGGGCATTTCGACGAGAGCCGGCTTTTGATTTACCCGTAAACGCGAAGCGGAGAGATTTTGGTGGTCGTTGACGACCCGCTTGATTCCTTCGCGAAAAGTGGCCGCGCCAAAATTGAGCAAAAGACCCACGGGAAGACGCATCAGCCGTAGATAGGTCAGCAGCTGCTTGTAATGGATCGGAGCCAGCTGCTCGACCGACTTAAGCTCGATCACCAAAAGTTCCTCGACGATCAGGTCCGTCCGAAACCCTTCATCGAGCCACAGTCCATCACACTCGATGGAAATCGCCCGCTGCCTCGCAACGCCGAGCCAACACACTTTCATACACCGACTCCAATAGACCTGGACCTAAGTCACGATGGATCTGCAAACCCACATCCACGACCATGGCAGAAATTTCCTCTATGTTCGGCATACCGTAATAAACGAACCTCTGCCGCCGCTCTTTCGAGAAACGCGTCAGGTTCTTCGCGCCCTTCGCGTCTTCGCGTGACACCCTTCCGATTCCGAAACAGTTTTGTTCTAAATTCCTCCCATGAAACGCTTCCTGGTTCGCGTCCGTGACGCGTTTGCGCTCCGCTGCAATTTCTGCCTGCTCGCGCTTCTTGCGCTTCCCATGTCCGCCCAAACCAATCCGGCCTCGCCTTCGTCAACCGCGCCCGCCCACTTCGCCTTTCCTCCGGCGGACCTGATGAATATCGGCGTGTATTATTACCCCGAGGCCTGGCCGGCGGAGCAGTGGTCGCGCGACTTCGCCAACATCAAGAAACTTGGGATGGAATTCGTCCACATGGGCGAGTTTTCCTGGGCGTTCATGGAGCCGACCGAGGGACACTTCGACTTCGCGTGGCTCGACCGCGCCATCCAGCTCGCCACCGACCAGGGGCTCAAGGTCGTGCTCTGCACGCCTACGCCGGCGCCGCCGGTGTGGCTGACGTCCGCGCATCCGGAGATTCTCATGATCGACGCCAATGGCCGGCAGATGCAGCACGGCACGCGGCAACAGGCGAGCTGGAGCGTTCCGCTCTACCGGCAGTACGTCGCGAAAATCGTGCACGAGCTCGGCAAGCGTTATGGTCAGGATCCGCGCATCTGGGGCTGGCAGCTCGACAACGAGCTCACGCACTACGGCAAGGAGCCCGACTACGGTCCCGAGAGCCAGGCCAGCTTCCGCGCGTGGCTGCAGAAAAAGTACGGCACCATCGCCAACCTGAACCGCGACTGGGGCAATGCCTTCTGGTCGCAGATGTACCAGACGTTCGACCAGATCCGCATCCCCAACCAGCTCGAGCAGGTCGCCCAGATGAATCCGCACGCGATCCTCGATTCGCAGCGCTGGTTCGCGGACGAGACCGCCGACTACCTGCGCTTCCAGACGGATATCCTCCGGGAGTACTGCGGACACCGCCAGTGGATCACGACGAACCACATCCACAATTTCCCCGCGGTGAATCCGGTGCTCAACGGCAAGGACTTCGATGTCGTTTCCTGGACGCACTATCCGGTCCACGGCAACGCCAACCGCGGTCCGCTCGGCTTCCGCCTCGGCGATTCGGCCGTGATCTCGTTCGCCGGCGATTTCATGCGCAGCATCAACGGCCAGGCCGGCGTGATGGAGTTGCAGCCCGGCCAGGTGAACTGGGGCGACGTCAATCCGCAGCCCTACCCCGGCGCGGTGCACCTCTGGATCATGCGCACCTTCGCAACCGGCTCGAAATTCGTCTGCACCTACCGCTACCGCGAACCGCTCTCCGGTGCGGAGCAATACCACTACGGCCTCGTCGGCACCGACGGCGTCACGCCGACCAACGGCGGCGAACAATACGCCCAGGCCGCCCGCGAGCTCGTGCAGTTGCGGACACTCGCCAAGCCCAACGCACCTCTGCCCGCCGCGTATGCCGCGCGCCGCACCGCGATTCTTTACAGCTACGAGGACCGCTGGGAGGTCGACAATCACAAGCAGAACAAGGACTGGGACACCTATGAACACGTCCTGAAGTATTATCGCGCCGCGAAGCGCGCGGGTGCGCCTGTCGACGTGATCACGGAGGACAAGGACTTCTCCGCTTATCCGTTCCTGATCGCACCCGCCTATCAAATGCTCGATGCGGAGCTCGTCGCGCGCTGGAAGGCCTACGTCGAAGCCGGCGGCCATCTCATTCTCACCGCCCGCACCGGCCAGAAGGACCGCCGCGGCCATCTGTGGGAAGGCCCGTGGGCGATGCCCGTGCTCGATCTCATCGGTGCGAAGATCAAATTCTACGACACCCTGCCCGCGCCGAACGTCGCGCACGTGAAGGCGGGCGACCAGACGCACGAGTGGTTCACCTGGGGGGACGTCCTCGATCCGCAGCCCGGCACGCAGACGCTCGCGACCTATAGCGATCAGTACTATGCGGGCGGCGTCGCTGCCACGACCCGTGCGCTCGGCAAGGGCACTGTCACCTACATCGGCGTTGATTCCGTCACGGGTGACCTCGAGGCGCAGCTCCTCGGCGACGTCTTGAAGAAGGCCGGCGCCAAGCCCGAGCAGTTCGCCGACGGGTTCTCCGTCGATTTCCGCGACGGCCTCTGGATCGCGACGAACTTCACGGAGAAAACCCAGCGCGCACCCATCCCCGCCGGCAAGCGGCCGGTCATCGGCAACGCCGACGTGCCGATCGCGGGAGTAACCGTGTGGCAGGAGTAATTCCCGACCCTTCGGAGGGTGTCACGCGAAGACGCAAAGGGCGCGAAGGAAAGGCGGATTGATTCGATCTTGTAGAAAACTTCGCGCCCTTCGCGTCTTCGCGTGACACCCTCCGAATCCGGTCGATCCATGACGTTGAAACCACCGCCGCAGGTTCGTCCGCTCCGCTGGACGGCAGCGCTGCGACGACTGCCGGTGCTTTCGGTTCGCCAGCCGTACGCGTGGCTGATCGTGAACGGGATCAAGACGCTCGAAAATCGTTCCTGGCGCACGCACTACCGCGGACCGCTGCTGATTCATGCCTCCTCGAATCGCGTGGACCTGACCGAGGACGTTCTCGCCCGCTACGGCGCCCGCGGCCGGGTGCGGATGCCGCCGCCCGAGGACTACGAGCTCGGCGGCATCATCGGCTACGTCGAGATCGTCGACTGCGTGCGGCGCTCCGACTCCGTCTGGAAGAATCCCGGCGGTTGGGGCTGGGTGCTCGCCAACGCGCGCCCGCTGAAATTCAAACGCTGCAAAGGCGCCGTCGGATTTTTCCGTGTGTAGGGGCGTTCCTTGCGGACGCCCGTTCGCGTCGCCAGCCTCTCGACCCAAGGCGTCCGCAAGGAACGCCCCTACATCGATCCCGACCCGGATTGCCTCCGACCGCATTTCTCCTCTGACTTTTCCCATGACCCTACCCCGCCTGCTTCTGCTCGCCGCGCTGTCGGCTTTCACCTCGCTCGCCTCTGCCCAGCCCGCCGGACCCGCCGCGCTCGTTTCTCCGGAGGTCCACGCCGATCGCACGGTCACGTTCCGGATCGCGGCGCCGAAGGCATCGGAGGTCACGTTCAAGGGCGACTGGCACAACGACCCGCTGAAGATGACGAAGGGAGCCGATGGCGTCTGGAGCCTGACCACCGGCCCACTGCCGCCGGCGATCTACATTTATTCCTTCACCGTCGATGGCATTGCGATGGCCGATCCGGTGAATCCTCGCATCAAGCTCCGCGCCCGCACCTCCGGCAGCTTGGTGGAAATTCCCGCGGAGACCCCGAGCCTGGCGGAATACCGCGATGTGCCGCACGGCAGCGTGGAGATCAACTGGCACCGCGCCACGGCCCTCGGCGGTAAGGCGCGCACGGTCTGGGTCTACACGCCGCCCGGCTATTCCACGGAGACCAACCGGCGTTATCCGGTGCTTTATCTTCTCCACGGCAGCAACGATCGCCCCGTCGGCTGGATCGACGTTGGCAACATCCAGTTCATCGCCGACAATCTCATCGCGGAGAAAAAAGCCGTCCCGATGGTGATCGTCATGGCTTACGGCCACGCCCTGCCCTTCGGCCAGCCGGCCACCGGACCGCGCACCAACACGATCGCGTTCGAAGATTACCTCCTGCACGACGTGATGCCGCTCGCCGAATCGCGCTACCGCATCCTCACCGATCGCGCGCATCGCGCCATTGCCGGTCAATCGATGGGCGGCGAGCAGTCGCTCCATATTTTCTTCAACAATCTCGATCGCTTCTCCTCCGCCGGTGCGTTCAGCCCGGCGAACTTCCGTGATCTCGAAAACCAGAAGGCCTCGCTCCTCACCGACTCCGCCGGCACCAACGCGAAGATCGACGTGCTCTGGATCGGCTGCGGCCGCCAGGATTCGCTCTTCGCGGGCGCGGAAAAGTTGTCCGGCCTTCTGACCGCGCATCAGATCCGTCACACCTGGTACCCCACGGACGGCGTCCACAATTACGCGATGTGGCGCCAGCACATGATCGATTTCATGCCGCGGCTGTTTCAGCAGCACTGACGCAGAGGTAGGGGCGTTCCTTGCGGACGCCCGTCCGCGTCGCCAACCCTCGATCCAGGGCGTCCGCAAGGGACGCCCCTACCTCGATCCGAGGCGGCATGCGCCGCCTTTCGGGCGTTTCACCCAGAGACACGGAGCACACCGAGAAAATAAACCGGATCGATCTCTGTGTACTCTGCGTCTCTGTGTGAAATCGGATCGGAAGGAATTTCGCTACGAATCGATTGAGCCTCTGAAGGTGCGATTCTTTACTTCGCCGTTGCCGGCACAGCGGCCGGCGGCGGAGTCGCCGGTGCCGCCCGCGGGATCGGCGTGAGCGCGCTCTCCGGCAGGTTCTCGGCCGGAGCGGCGGGCGTGTAGGTCGAGCCGGGCAGCGGCGCGCCTTTGCCGGCGATCGACTCCTCCGCCACTTGCTCGCGCTGCAGGTCAGCGAGGCCGGCTACCTTTTCGGTCGAGAATCCCGTCACCTGGTTGAGTTTGAACAGCGAAACACCCGCCGCAGCCTGCGCGGTCGTGTGGCGGAAATCCGCCCCGGCGACATCGAAGAGCATGACCGGGGTGCGCGGGTCGTCGGCCATCGTGCTCAGGTCCATCTGGTCCACCGTCACGCGGCGCGCGTGGCGCACATAGAACCCGTAGGCCGGCAGCGAGCCGAACATGGTGGGCTCGGGATAACCGTCCTCGATCTCCGGCACGCCGAACGGATCCGGCGGCGCCGGCGGACGATCGGGTCCGCGGCCGTCCGCGCGGCGGTTGCCACCCCGGCCGGCGCCGGCCTTCTGCGCATTGGCCACCGGACCATCGCCGCCCTTGTAGAGGATGCGGATGTTGCTGAGGTTCACATCCTCGACCGGATGGCCGGGAATGCCGCTGATGATCGAGGCGGCGCGCGACGCGGCGTAACCCACGACGACGTTGCTGATGTTGACACGGCGGATCGCGCCGACCGGCACGCCCTCGGGTCCGCGCATGCGCGCGCCCAGCCGAATGAAGATCGGTGGGTTCGAGATGTACTGCATCGAGAGATTGCTGATCGTCACGTCCTCGATGATCGCACCGTCGACGCTCTCGAGCGCGAGACCGTTGCAGTGCACGAACACGCAGTTCGAGATGCTGATGTTGCGGAAGCCGCCGTTGGACTCGGTGCCGAACTTGATCCGACCCGTGCCGCCGCCGCTCGGCGGGACCTGGTACGTGCCGTCGAAAAAGCTGCCCATGATGTAGCCGCTCACCTGGCAATTCGTGATGGCGACGTTGTCCGTCGAGCGCATGTAGCCGAGGCCATACGAGCTCTTCAGCACGATGGCGTCGTCCTGCGGCGAGTTGATCTGGCAGTCGGAGATGCGGACGTTGCGGCAGCAGTCGATGTCGAAGCCGTCGCGGTTGGTGTCGAGCTTGAGGTTGTGAATCGTGAAGTTGTCGACGCCGGTCGCCAGCAGCACGAACCAGCCGCCCTGCAGCACGGAGAAGTCGCGCAGTTCGACGTTGCGGCAGAGCTTGAGCGAAATGGTCTTGTTGCCCTGCCCCGGATTCTGGCCGCCGGCGCGGAGCAGGCCGCGGCCCCAGATGCGGCCGGAGCCGGTGATGGCGATATGGTCGAGATTCTCGCCCCAGATCAGGCTGTTGCGCCAGTGGCTGTGGCCGTAGTCCTGATAGGCGAGATCGCCGAAGCGATTGGGCTCGGATTCGTCATAGCCCGGCTGTCCGGCCGCGGGCTGATCGGCGGCGAGGATCGTCGCACCTTGGCCGATGTTCAGCTCGATGTTGCTCTTGAGCCGGATGGTGTAGCAGAGGTACGTGCCCGGCGGGAGCAGCACCGTGCCGCCGCCCGCGGCTGCGGCGGCGTCGATCGCCTTGTTGATCGCCGGCGTGTCGATCGTCTTGCCGTCGCCCGTCGCGCCATAGTCGCGAACATTGTAAACCGCCGGCGAAGTATCCGCGGCCCGAGCCAGACCGAGCGCCAGGACCGAGGCGAACGCCGCGGCGCGACCAAACCGAAACAGGGAAAGCAATTTCATGGGAGCAATGAATCCGGCGCCAGCCGCCGGCGGATGAGGGTGAAGGGTAACGCGACGCATCTTCCTCCGCCGTCGAAAAAAAGACAGGAAAAAGGGCAAGGGCGGACTGCCGTCCACAAGTAACAAGAGCCAGGTAACAAGTAACAAACCGCTGCTGCAGCCTGCTGCATATACTCGATCCGATCCACAGCCGAAGGGCTGTTTGTCCAGCAATCCATCCAAGGCCCACCGCTGTCCTTGTTACTTGGTCCCTGAAACCTGTTACTTGGAATCCAGCAGGATTCCCTACGCTGATTACCCCATTCCCTCGGAAGGCTCGGCCGGGAACCGGTGACCGCCGCATTGGACGATGCGGTATCATGAATACGCTACTCCTGATCATCGTCCTGCTCCTCCTCTTCGGCGGCGGCGGCTTTTACTTCGGCGGCCCCGTCTATGGTGGCAGCGCCCTCGGCCTGATTCTCCTCATCTGCCTGATCGTTTGGCTCTTCGGCGGCTCGCGCGGCCGGCCGTAAGCGGAGCGCTGCGCTTCGTCCTCCCCATTCATCCTCCATGAAAACCAAAACCAGCACACGCAATCAGGCCCGCGGCACCGCCAAGGTCGTCAAGGGTCGCACCAAGGCGATCGCCGGCGCCGCCACTAACAACCGCCTCCTCGAGGCCAAGGGCCGCGCGCAGGAGATGCTCGGCCGCCTCCAGAAGCAAGTCGGCGCCCGCCAGAAGGCGCGCGGCAACTGAAGCTCGAGCCTGATTCCTCAACATAGCGGGCTTCGGCCCGCCCGGCCAAGTCAGCGAGTTGGCCTAGCACATCCACGGCGGAGCGTTTGCGCTCCGCCGTTTTCTTTTCGATCGTATCCTTTCCGTTGATTTCGATCCGCGTCGCGAGACGCCCGCTCCCTTATATCCCAATTTGGAATTCCGGCGGATTCGGATCGAAATCGAAAATCCAAATTCGAAAATCCCCCAGTGCCTCGCTTCGCCGCCGACCTCCACCTGCATTCGCGTTATTCGCGCGCGGTCTCGCGAGCGATGACGCTGCCGGCGATCGTTCGGGCGGCGCGCGAGAGCGGAATGGATCTGCTCTCCACCGGAGACTGCCTTCAGCCTGCCTGGCTGGAGGAATTGGAACACGGACTCACTGAAACCTCGCCGGGATGGTTCGCTCCCACGTCCGCCATCGACGCGACCGCCAACCGAGACCTGCCTGAAAGCCTCCGGCGCCCCCTCCGTTTCGTGCTCGGCACCGAGGTCCACTGCGCGCCCGCGGGTACTCCGGAGCTCGGCGGCATTCATCATCTCCTGTATTTTCCGTCCTTCGCCGCCGCGCGGGCGATGCAGCGGCGACTCTCCCCTTTCGGCGATCTCCAAGAGGGCCGACCGCGCCTGCGGCTGAACACCTCCCAGCTCCTGGAGAGGGTCGCCGCAGCCGGGGCGGATTGCCGCTTTGCGCCGGCACACGTCTGGAATCCGTTTTTCTCCGCCTATGGCTCCCAAAGCGGAGCGATGAGCTCCGGGGAACTCTTCGGCGAGTTTGCGCCGCAGGTGACGCTCGCGGAAACCGGTCTCACGTCCACGCCGGCGATGTGCCGTCGGTTCTCCGAGCTCGATCGCTGTGCGCTCTTCTCCTCTTCGGATGCGCATTCGTTGGAGAACATCGGACGCGAGCACACGCTAGTGGAGACGGAACCGAACTTCGACGCCCTCTTCGCCGCTTTGCGCGGGACCGGCACGGTGCGCACGGTGAAGTTTCCGATCGAGCGCACCCGCTATTATCGCAACCGCTGCCTGGCCTGCGCCGCCTCCTTCGACGGCTCCCGCTGTCCCCGCTGCGGTGGCGCTCTGGTCACCGGCTCACGCGACCGTTTGGAAGAGCAGGCGGACCGGCGCGAACCGCAGTGGCAGAACCACGCCCCGCCGTTTCTCATGCTGCTGCCGCTCCGCGATCTCCTGGCCGAAGTCTGCGCCTGCGGGCGCGACAGCGCGGGCGTTCGTCAGTTGCACGCCCGTCTCCTCCGGGAAGTTGGACACGAGCGCTTCATTCTCACCGAAGCGGAACCGGAAAAAATCGCTCCCGCCGGCACCCGCGAGCTCGCACGCCGGATCGTCGCGCAACGCGAGACTCCGCCTGGCAGACGAACCGCCAGCGAGACGCCCGACCCGGCGGCGAGCCAGCTCGATCTTTTCGCCGAGGCGAATGCTACATCCGCGTCCCGGGTGCCGAGCACGGTAAACGTCACCGATGACGCGGATTGAAGGTAGGGGCGTTCTTTAGGGACGCCCGCTCGCGTCGCCCACTCGCCGGTCCGGCATCCATAAAGAATGCCCGCCATTTTTCGAGCCGCGCTCAGGCGTGAGCCAGCAGCCGGCGGCGCGCTTCGACCATCACCTGGTTGCGTCGCGTCTCACCACCGAGTGCACGTTTTGCCGCCAGGACGGCCTGCTTGATGATGGGGCGGAATTCCTCCTGCAGCTTGGCCACGACGTGGTCGATTTCATGCCGCTGCAGAGAGATCTTGCGGCGATCCTGGGACCGGCCGCGCGAGGAGGAGGATTTTTTCGAGGTTTTCATTCCGTGGCATAGAGCAGGGATATCCCCGATGGTTCCCCCAAACGCGGAAAGTCCGAAGCGGCCGCGAAAGCAAAGATAACAGCGGGCGACTCGCCCACCTGGGATTCGCTCCTCGTCGAAGCGTTCGGCGGCGGCGCTTTTCATTCCCGGCCAAAGTCCTTCTTCAACTCCGCCTTGGCGCGTTGGAGCGTGTGCCGCTTCGTCGCCGAGAGATTTTTTCCGCCGCGATTCTCGTAGAAACTGATCATCGACACGGCGGAACGATACGCGCCGGTCTTGCGCCGCTTGCTGTTTTCCGAGGACCGCTTCACCGAGCGCGCGATCTTTTTCGGGTCACTGCTTTGGAAGATTCCTCTCTCGAGTGTCATCGCATCGCTGGTCGCGGTGACCTTGGCCGACCACTTGCGTCCGCCCGTGCGACGGCCGCGAGAGCGAGAGCGAGTGGAAGAATGATGCGCGCGGGATTTGTGGTGAGCGGCGGTGGCGGTTGGCATCAGGCAACGTCCTCCAACCCTTTTGATCCGCAATCGGCGAATGAGGCGCGCGCCTCCGAAAACCAGACCGGAGAAACTCCCGAGGACTCGGCTGAATATCGTCGTCAATCACCCGAACCGCGAAGAGCGGCTGAGGGTGGCCGCCGACCTCCGGGCGGCGGTTTCCGCGTTCGATTCGGCACACAGAAGCACCGTCCGGAGGTCGGCGGCCACCTTGGATCGTCTTCGCGCTTCGTCCGTTGACGGCGG
>CALFNJ010000147.1 GCA_937902865.1 uncultured Opitutaceae bacterium | reverse complement strand
TCAACGCCATGAGAAACGGCACTGTCTCCTGCGGCGGCTCGACCAGGTGTTCCGCGAGCCAGCTGCGGAGCCGCGCCTGGGTGCGGTCGAAGGGCGGGGCGAAATATGGCGCGAGCGCGAATTGGTCGGCGGGACCGTAGCTGAACGGAAATCGGGCGATCGCGGGGCGGAGCAGGAAGTCGAACGGATTGGTTTCGAGCGTCTCGATTTCGAATTCCGTGCGGATGTTCAGCGCGGCGGACTTTTCCCAGAAATGCGCCCAATGCGCGGTGTTGTCCTGAGTATCCACCGTGGAGAGCAGCCGGGCCTCGGGCGAAAGATGGCAGCGGAAACTGCGGAGCCGGTGGAGCGGCGTTTCCCGTGGACGAAGGTGGAGCAGATGAGTAGCGAAGGAAACCGGCTGCGAGTAATCGTAGCGGGTGTGATGGGAAACGCGGAGCAGCATGGCGTGGGCGGAGAGGAAAAGCAGGAGCCGGACCGGGCGGCGGCGGTCAGGCCGGAGGGAAGCGGCCAGAGGCGAAGGCGAAGTCCGGCGCGAGGAACATGCGTCGCGGAATAAAACAGCAAACCGGGACCAACGCTAATTTTTTCATTTCCACGACGGAAGGGAGGCCGTTGCCTGTGCGGTCGGATGAGCATGCCGGACGTCAATCTCTACCTCGTCGGATTCATGGGCACGGGCAAAACCACCGTGGGACGCGCCGTGGCGCAGAAGTTGAATTTCGAATTGCTCGACAGCGACCATGAGATCGAGCGCCTGCAGGGCCGGCCGATTGCGGAGTTCTTCGCGCAGGAGGGCGAGGCGGCCTTTCGGGTGCTCGAGCGGCAGTTCATCGAAAATGGCCACCCGACGAAGCGGCAGGTCGTGGCCTGTGGCGGAGGTCTGATCGTGCCGCCCGGCATGCTCGAACTGCTGCAGGCGAGGGGCGTGGTCATGTGCCTGCACGCCTCGCTGGAGACGATCCTGCGCCGCACGCAGGGAAACAAGAATCGCCCGCTGCTCAATGTGGAGGATCCGGAGGAGCGCATCCGCACGCTCTTCGGCCAGCGCGAGGCGATCTATCGGCGCGCGGGCACGATGATTCTCACTGATGGCCGGCAGCTCACCGACATCGTCAATCACGTGTTGCGCGTCTATCGACGTGAGGCCATGGACTGGAATCGCGCCCACGCCCGGGCGGCGAGTTGAGCACGGGCGGAGTGGGCGCGATCTGGAAATGTCCGGCGATGAAGCGGCGTTTTAATTTCTCAGGTCGGACGATGCTCCCGTGAGCGCGAGCCAGGCAGAATTGCGCCGGCGCCTGGAGGAACTGGGCTTCGACGACGTGCGGTTTGCCTCGCTCGCCGAACCGCCGGCGAGTCACCTCCGGGAATGGCTGTCCGCGGGCATGCAGGGCGACATGGCCTGGATGGAGCGCAGCATGGAAAAGCGCCTGCAGCCGGAACTCGTTTTGCCGGGGGCGCGCTCGATCATCATGCTCGGCGTGAGCTATTGGAGCGAGGCGCTGCGCCGGCCGGCCGGCGACAGTGCCGGACCGGCCTGGGCGCGGTACGCGCTGCACGAGGATTATCACGATACGGTCAAGCCGGCGCTGGTCGCGGCGGGCCGAATCATCGAGGAGCTCTACGGTGTGCCGTCGACGGACTATCGGTACTATGTCGACACCGGTCCGGTCCTGGAGCGCAACTGGGCGGCGCGCGCGGGCCTCGGATTCACCGGCAAGAATGCGATGCTGATTTCCCGGCGGCACGGCAACTGGCTGCTGCTCGCGGCGATCCTCACGCGGGTGGAGCTGGCGGCGGACGAACCGGTGCGGAAGAAAATGGCGCCGGACGAAAGCGGAGCCGACGTCGGTCTGCTGTGCGGCAAGTGCACGCGCTGTCTCGACGCGTGTCCGACGCAGGCGTTTCCGTCGCCCGGAACGGTCGATGCGCGCCGGTGTATTTCCTACCAGACGATTGAAAACAAAGGCGTCATTCCCCGCGACCTGCGCCCCGGCATCGGCCAGCGGATCTATGGCTGCGACGTCTGTCTGGAAGTCTGCCCGTGGAATCGTTTCGCCCGCGAAGGCCGGCGCCTGCTGCTGGCGGCGCGCGGCGAGATCGCGGCGCTGCCGCTGCGGGAAATTCTCGGACTGACGCCGGCGCGGTTCGCGGAGGTTTTCCGCCGCACGCCGATCAAGCGGATCAAGCTGACCGGCCTGCTGCGCAACGCGTGCGTGGTGGCGGGCAATTCGGGCGATGAGTCGCTGTTGGAGCCGTTGCTGGCGCTTGCAGCGCACGAATCCGCGCTGGTGCGCGCCCACGCCGTGTGGGCGATCCGGCGGCTCGGGGCCGACGGCCGGCTGGCTGCGCTGCGCGAACGGGAAAGCGATCCGTTGGTGCTGGCGGAGTACGCCGCGAATCTGACGGGCGTCTGAACCTCAGGCCCCAAACTTTTTTCACCCAGAGACACAAAGGACACAGAGTTCGAATCGGTGCTCCGACCTCGGTGTTCTCCGTGTCTCTGTGCGAAACCGGATCGAGGTTCGAACTTCCGTCACTCCCCGAAGATCGCGTTCATCTTCGCAATCAACGCGGCAGGCGGACGGACCGGACGGCCGCGGAGGTCGACGAAGGCGTGTTGCGTGCGGCCGGTGGCGAGCAGTTCCTCGCCACGCAGGACCTCGTATTCGAGCGTGATGCGCAGCAGCGGCTTCTCGCGCATCGTCGTGATGATCGTGAGCACGTCGTCGTAAACCGCAGGCCGGAGATATTTTGCCGTGACCTCGAGCACGGGCAGCCGGAAGCCGGCGGTTTCGAGCTCGCGGTAGGGGAGGCCGATTTCCTTCAGCAGCGTGGTGCGGCCGATCTCGAACCAAGGCAGGTAGCTCCCGTGATAGACGATGCCCATCATGTCGGTCTCGGCGTAGCGGACCGTGACGGAAGCGCGCGATTGCAGCATGGACGGCGGGATCGTCAGTGAGCCGCCGCGGCCTCGGAGTCGCGGCTGAACAAGGCAGCCGCCGACTGTTTCCAGCAATTACGACTGGCCCACTCGCGTCCCGCCTCGCCGAGGCGGCGGCGCAGGGGTTCGTCCGTGATAAGCTTTTCAAACGCCGCCGTGAGCTGCGCCGGGCGGTGGGGCGGAACGAGCAGACCGGTGACGCCGTCATCGACCGCCTCGCCGACTCCGCCCACGGTGTGGGCCACGACGGGCAGGCCGTGAGCCGCGGCTTCCAGATAAACCAGGCCGAAGCCCTCGACGCTGTCGCCATGGTTGACGCTCGTCATCGCGAAAATGTCGGCCCGGTCGTAGATGGCGCTCAATTCATCGTCGGGCACGTCGCCAAAAAAGCGCACGGGAAAATCGGACTGGGCGGCCGCGGCGCGCAGCGCGCCCTCGTAGTTCCCCTTGCTCTGGCTTCCGATCAGCCAGTACTCGATCTGACTCCGAAATTCCGGAGCTAGCGCCTGCAGGGCCTGGAGCGTGAGCAGCTGTCCCTTGCGCGGGTGAAGGCGGCCGACGGTGAGGACCACGATCCGGTCCTTGGCGGCGGTTGACGCCGCGGCCGGCACCACCGCGAAATCCGCGCGCAGCGCCCCGGGGGTGAGGAAGGTCTTGCCCTCGGCTTCGGGAAAATGGGTGAAGAGGAGATCCTGCGTGTAACGCGAAAGCGTGCTGATGCGCGCCGCGCGCTTGATCAGCTTGCGCGTATACCAGCGGGTGAAGGGGTTTTTCGCAAAACGGAGGATTTCGGAGCCGTGAAACGTGAGCACGAAACGATGCGGCCGGAAGGCGTGGAAGAATTGGAGCAGCATCATCGCGAGCATCGGACCGGGCTCAGGCAAATAGACCGTGGCGTACCGCAGCCGGCGGCGTTCGCGGACCAGCTGCCAGGCGAGACGAAACTGGCAAATGAGATCGTGGGTGCCCTTGAGCGGCAGGCGCCGCAGCCGGAACGGCCAGTCCTTTTCCACCGCCGGGGGGGCCGACTGGGCCCAGACCTCGACATCGTAGCCCAAGCTGGCCGACGCCTTGGCGATTTCCTCGGTGAAAGTCGCGATCCCGCCGCGTTTTGGGAAAAACTCGTGGGTGATGAGGAAAACCGGTGGCGAGGTGACGGCGGAAGCGCGCATGCGCGGGAGAAAAGGTCAGATCGGACGAACGCGGCGAACGGTGGTGCCTGGATCCTTGGCTGGCAAGGCTGGCGATTGAACCCGCAAATCCCCAAGTGGTTCCACCGGAATCGTAGGAGGGGAAGGGTGGAACCAAAGGACAGGGAGGGGGACGATGATTCCCAAACGTGCGATCGCCGGGACCGGCCTCGTGCCATCGTCCCACCCGAAGGAAAGAAATGGGTTTACAAGCAAATCCCCCATGACTTACAAGGAGCCAACGATGGCAGATGCAGCTCAACCCGCTTCGGGTACCAATAAGCCCTTTCTGGCTTCCCCAAAGGCATTTGCGCCTGAAGACGAAGCCGCGCTCCGCGAGGCGCTGAAGCGTTGCTCTCCCTCGACTTTCCAGTCGGCCAGCCAGTTTCGCAAGACGGGCAACCCCGAGCACTTGCCGGCGGTGGTCATCGGTGTGATCGAGCGTTTCGTCGAGCCGGATCTCCGCATCAAGCTGAAGGACGCGGACGACGATCTCCGCCTGATCGAAGACCTTGGCATCGATTCCCTGACGATGATGGAAATCGTCATCCTGGTGGAAGACGTGCTCCAGATGTCGATCAACAACGACGAATTGCGCAATTTGCGCACCGTTGGTGACGTTAAGACTTTTATCGACTGCAAGGTCCGCGGCCTGACTCTGCCGAAGCCGACCCGGTTTCTCCCGATCGAAGGCATCGTGGCCGTTATGCCGATCCAGCCGCCGTTCCTGTTCCTGAACGAAGCGTCGGTCAGCTCGAGCGGCGCCAACGCCAAATACAAGATCCCGGGCCAGGAGTTTTTCCTGCAGGGCCATTTCAAGGATAACC
>CALFNJ010000146.1 GCA_937902865.1 uncultured Opitutaceae bacterium | reverse complement strand
CCCGTCCGCTGCGATGCCATTCTCCGAGGTGGAACGCGTTGTCCCCAACGCGTTGTTCGCTCTGTCCGTGCTTCGACGTCGCTGCGTTTGCAGCGTCGCCCAGCGCGTTGGGGACAACGCGCTCCACCTCGATCCCGGACCCGCGGGCCGCGCATCCCTACCCCCAGCCAAACCGGGCGTCCCAAGGGACGCCTCGACATCGGAGATCCGATCTCTGTGTCTCCGCGCCTCTGCGCGAGACGGATCGAGGATCGGAGTCACTCGATGCGGCCCTCGTCGAATTCGATCAGATCGGGCACGCTCTTGATTTCCCCGGCCCGATCGGCGCAGCCCATGGCGGTGAGCGCCTCCAAAAGAAATTCCTGGCCGGCGGGCGTCATGCCCTTCTGCACGTAGTTTCGGTTCCACTGATTGGCGCGGACGTCGGCGGGCAGCAGCGCGAGCAAACGGCGCTCCACTTCGGCCTCGTCCGCCGAGGTGAAGACGATCTCCTCGACCGCCGCCGGATCGATCCCGAGATGCAGGCACAGAAAACGATCCATCCCGCGTTTGTAATTCTTCGCATAACTCGGCGGCAGTGCGCCGTGGGTTTTGACGTAGCGGCATTTCGCGAGAAAGCGCGGCAGATGGAGCAGCCCGGTCGCCGGATGCGGCACGTAGACCGGCGGGAGGCAGGTCAGGACATCGCCGCTGGAGCCGGGAATGGGTTTGGAAGGCATGCGAGCGGTGATTTCGACCCAGCGGTTGGGAGGGGACAATCACCAACTGATTTGTCCCTACGCTGTAGGGATCAGCGCAGCGCCAGCCATCCGTAGGCGACCGCGAAGCTCGCGCATTCGGCGTGAAGCAGCACGAAGCCGGCGCGGAGTAATGGGCGGCCCTGCAATTCCGGCCAGACGCGCAGCCAGGGCAGCACCAAGAGCCGCGCGCCCCACCACAGCGCGATCGCGGCGCAGATCACGCGCGCAAGGTGGCTGCCGCTGACAAGCTCCGGCGCGAAGACGAGGCTCACGAGGCCGGCGAGGATCATGGTGCCGCCGATGAAGATATTCTGCGCGATGGCGAAACGGCGGTGCACGTCCGGGAGCTCCGCCAGGTTGGCGTCCCAGTTTGCAGGGATCGGGGTGACAGATGCGAAGGCGACGGTGATCAAATGAAACGCTCCGGCGGCGCGGACGCCCTGGATCCAGATTTCATCGGTCATGGGGGGAGCGTGGATCCTTCCGGTGGAGTGGGCAATTCCCGGTGAAGCGGCTGATCGCTCCGCAGGTAGGGGCGTCCCTTGGGACGCCGGGTTTGAGTTGAGTTGCCGGAGTGTCGCTGTCGGAGCGGTGATGATTCGCAGATGGGTGGACAGGACGCACCTTCGCCTATTCGGCAATCGTTTATCCCGAAGGTCGACGTTGTTGCGCGGGCGGGGCGGACGGGCGTCCCAAGGGACGCCCCTACTTTCCGATCTGTGGACCTTGCCCGATAAAAAAGGCGCGGCTTTTGGCCGCGCCTTGGAAGAGAGAGGATCGCCGAGGTTTACGGCAGATCGGTCGAGCCCATCAGGAAGCGGTCGCACTCGCGCGCGGCGCCGCGGCCCTCGTTGATGGCCCAGACGACCAGGCTCTGGCCGCGGCGGCAGTCGCCGGCGGCGAAGATGTTCGGGAGGTTGGTCCGGTACTTCTCGTGCTCGGCCTTGATGTTCGAGCGGGGGTCGGTCTCGAGCTTGAGATCCTTGAGGATCGTCTGCTCGGGCCCGAGGAAGCCCATGGCGAGGAGGACGAGCTGCGCGGGACGCGTCTGCTCGGTGCCGGGGATTTCCTTCGGGACGAAGTGGCCCTTTTAATTTTTCTGCCATTCGATCTGGACCGTGACGGCTTCCTTGACCTGCCCGGCCTTGTCGGCGTTGAATTTTTTGACGGTTGTCAAATAAACGCGCGGATCGCCGCCAAACTTGGCGGCGGCTTCCTCCTAGCCATAATCCAGGCGGTAAACCTTGGGCCATTCCGGCCA
>CALFNJ010000145.1 GCA_937902865.1 uncultured Opitutaceae bacterium | reverse complement strand
ATTCCCGTCAACGACGTCGATGCCAATGTGAAGCCCTACGTCCTGCCCCAGCTCCTGAAGCTCTCCAACGGGCAGCCGGTCACCGATGCCAAGACCTGGGTCAATCAGCGCCGTCCGGAGATCGTGAAATTCTACGAGACGCAGGTGTATGGCCGGATTCCGGCGACCGCGCCGAAGGTGACTTGGTCGGTCGCCAGCGTGGATCGGGAAGCGCTCGGCGGCATCGCGGTGATGAAGCAACTGGTCGGCCACATGGGCGGCCCCGATGGTCCCGAGATCCATGTCACGCTGTACACGCCCGCGAAGGCGAACAAGCCGGTGCCGGTGATCGTGGCCTTCCAATTTCCTCCGATGGCACCACGCGCGCAGACGGGTGCGGCGGGCGCCAACGCCAAGGCTGGGGCCCCGGCTGCCGCGACTGACGGCAAGGCCGCTCCGGCTCCTGCGGCGGCTGCGGCCAAGGCGGGTCCGGCTCGGATGGGTCCGCCGATCGCGCGAGTGATCGAAGCGGGTTATGGCTATGCCTCGCTTTCCAAGGGCGACATCGAGACCGATATCGAAGGGCCGTCGTTGAATCCGAACGTCAACATCGCCCGCAAGCTCGGGCTCGCTCCGGGGCAGACCGTTCCGGCGGCGGACGAGTGGGGCGCAATCGCCGCCTGGGCGTGGGGCCTGAGCCGGGTCGAGGATTATTTCCAGACCGATCACGACGTGGACGCGAAGAAGGTCGCCATCACGGGCGGCTCGCGTCTCGGCAAGACCGTCCTCTGGGCCGGCGTGAACGACCCGCGCATCGCGATGGTCATCGCCTGCAGCGGTGGTGAAGGCGGCGCCGCGCTGGCCCGCCGCAATTACGGCGAGACGATCGCGCACCTCGTCGCGCCGACGCGTTATCCGTATCAGTTCGCGGCCAACTATCAGAAGTTCGCCGAGCATCCGGAGGACATGCCGTTCGACACGCACGAGCTCGTCGCCGCGATGGCGCCGCGGGCGCTCCTGCTCCACGTGGCGGCGAACGGTGACAACTGGTCTGATCCCAAGGGCGAGTATCTCGCCGCGATCGCGGCCACGCCGGCTTACCGTCTCCTCGGCAAGAAAGGCGTGGATCGCACGCCGGACCAGCCGATGGTCACGTCCGAGTTCCTCGGCGACGATCTCGCGTTCTATCTCAACAACGGCGGCCACGCCGCGCTGAATTGGGACATCGCGCTGAAGTTCATGGATATGCACTTCAAATAAGGGAAATAAGAAGCCCGGATTCGGACCTTCGGAATTTCACCACAGAGGCACGGAGAAATCCGTGCCTCTTTTATTTTTCCGAGGTCAGATGCGGATCGAAAAGGGTGGGGCGCGTTATCCCTAACGCGCCGGTTTGGCTCCGTCCGCGTCAAACGTTGGCAACGTCTCTCAACGCGTTGGGGTCAACGCGCTCCACCTCGGACAGACGGAGCGAACAACGCGTTAGGGACAACGCGTTCCACCTTTTACGGCAGGACCTTGAGCTGCAGGTTCCGGAACTGGACCGTCATGGGCTGGCCGGCGTGGAGCTGCAGCGCGAGAACGCCGCTGGCCGCGCCCTTGGCGGAATCGTTGTCCGTGATATCCGCGGCCAGCTTGCCGTTCAGGAAGTGCCGGAGGTGGTTTCCCTGGGCGATGATCACGAGGTCGTTCCATTCGCCGCTCCGGTAGGCCGCGAGAATTTCCTCGGGCTTGGCGGTGGTCGCGATCACCTCGACCGGCGCTTTTTTCTGCCCGTCGGGCATCGCGCCGATCCGGATCGTCTGGCCGGGCCGCATGAGAATGCCGCGGCCCTGTTCCTCGTAGAGCATGCCGGTAAACCGCCCGGCGAGATCCATGTCGAACTGATAGCCGGCCAGGACAAAGCCGGCCGGCTCGATGACGCGACTGCGGTATTGCACCCCGGAGTTGGCGAAGCCCTGGGTGTTCTGGCCGGTCAGGCGGAACGAGGCGTGCAGTTCGAAGTTTTTCACTTCGCCGCCTTTCCAGAGGAGAAACGTGTTGGTCTTGAGCGAATGCTCGGTGGTGGTCTGTCCAGTGATCGCTCCGTCGCGCACCGACCAGAAGCCCGGCAGGCCTTCCCAGCCGGCGAGATCCCGGCCGTTGAAGATGGTCTGAAAGTCCGCGGAATCCGCCGCGCGCAAGACGGGGACGAGGAGAAGGGAGAGGGAAAGAAGCAGGAGGCGCATGATGTGACGTGGGGTTGAGGTTAGGCGGACTTCACTTTGATCCATTGGCCGGAGCGGGCGGACCGCAGCACGGCGTCGGTCACGAGGTCGGTGGCGAGTCCATCGCGGAACGTCGGAGCGACGGATTTGCCCTCGGCGAGGCCGGCGAGGAAGTCGGCGACCTGATGGACGAAGCTGGATCCGTAGCCGACCTGAAGCCCCGGCACCCACCAGTGTTTCATGTAGGGCTGGTCGCCGTCGCTGACGTGGATGGAATGCCAGCCGCGCACCGTCGACGCGTCGCGATGGTCGAAAAACTGCAGGCGGTGCAGGTCGTGCAGGTCCCAGAAGATCGAGCCGTGCTCGCCGTTGATCTCAAAGGTGTAGAGCG
>CALFNJ010000144.1 GCA_937902865.1 uncultured Opitutaceae bacterium | reverse complement strand
CACGACGGCACCGCGCTGCTGCGTCCCGTCCGAAAACACGACCCCCGGCACCTGCCCCGGTCGATCACGCTGCGGCCCAGCGAAGGCTTCGTGGCAAATTTCGGCCCCGCCCTCCTCGCCCGAGTCGGCCGGGAGGCGCCCGGCGTCGAGCTGCGTTTCGTGCCGAAGCCCAACAAGGACAGCGCGCCGTTGCGTGACGGATCGGTCGACCTCGAAACCGGCGTGGTGGAACCAGCCACCAGTCCCGAGCTGCGGGCGCAGGCCCTGTTCCGGGATCGCTACATCGGGGTCGTGCGCAAGGGACACCCCCTCGCCAAAGGCCGGATCACGCCCGCCCGCTACGCCGCGGGCCGGCATATCGGCGTCTCCCGCGTCCCGCATCGGGATCCAATCGACGAAGCTCTGGCCGCGCTCGATCTGAAACGAAAAATTGTCGTCTCGCTCGTGGCGGGATTCTCCACCGCGCTGGCCCTCGCGCGCGCCTCGGACCTGATTGCCAGCGTTCCGGAACGTCACACCGGAAACCTCCGGACCGGCCTGCATAGTTTTCCGCTTCCGGTCTCTCTCGCTGAATTCACCGTCTCCCTGCTGTGGCACCCGCGACTCGACGCCGACGCCGGCCACCAATGGCTGCGTCAGCACGTGCGCGCCGTCTGCGTGAAGTAGCCACGAGGCTTCGGACTCCATGGAGTCGCCCACATCTAAGGTCGCTCCAATGTAGGGGCGTTCCTTGCGGACGCCCATTGACGCCGCCAACCGAAAACGTTTTCGGATTAATTCAGAAGCCAGAAAACCAGGAACCGATCCGACCTCCGAATTCCTGGCTTCCTGGCTTCTGAATTAATTTCTCATCCGCCATCCGACTGCGCGATTTCCGCGGCTCCGTGCCTCTGCGCGAGACTTCCGATCTTCGCACGGTCAACCGGGAGCTCGGGCGTCCGCGAGGAACGCCCCTACGCGCCGATCGGTTCAGCTCAGCTCCCGGCGGGATACAGGCACTCGACTTCCACGCGCTCGCCGCAGGAGCAGGTGACGATCAGGCGGACGACTTTGTCCCCTTCCTTCACCACTTCGACCGTGGCGGGCGTGCCCGTGCCGGGCTGAATCTGCGCGGGCACGTGCGCGTGGGTGTGCGCCGCCGGCACGCGGGTACCGGCCAGTGACGCGTTTGCGGAGGCCGCCGCCATGGGAGCGGGCGGGCGCAACGCGGGCGAGTCGGAGGATTTTCTGCCGTGAAGAAAGGATTTCATTTCAAATCGAATCGGAGCGAGCCGGGTCAGGTCGCATCACTTGGAAGTATCGGCGGCCGCCACGGTGCTTTTCTCCGCCGGCGCGCTGTCCTTGAGCTGGTTTCTCGAGGTCACGGCCAGGCTGAGCGTGATGCGCTGGTTTGCCTCCGAGGTCGGATCCTCCTTCGGCAATGGCCGGGTGTCGGAGTAGCCGCTCACGCGATCGAAGAGTTGTCCGTCCACCGCGTAGTACATCAGGAGACGACGCGCGGCGTTGGCGCGGTCGGACGAAAGTTCCCACCCGGTGTAATCCGCCACGGGCATCGTCAGGCCGGAGCGGATGTGCCCGTCGATCGTCACCCGGAATTTGTGCCGGTCGATCATCCACGCGAGATTCTGCATCACGACGGTGCCCCAGGGCGTGAACTTGGCCGTGTTGCTGTCGAAGAGCGGCTGGCGCGCGCGATCGAAGAGCGTGACCTTGAGGCCGTCGCTCGTGACCTGGATGTCGATCGGCTTGTCGGCGAGATTCTCGTCGAGATGCAGCAGGCGGTAGAAGTCCGCCGCGACCGAGTTGAGGAAGGTCAGTTCGACGTGCTTGCTCTTCGTCGACTCCTTCTCGTCGCCGGCTTCGCGACCCTCGGAATGCGTGGTCTTGTTGCTGTTGAACGGCATCACGCCCGAGTTCGCGTTGATCGGCGAATGGAACGGGTTCTGGAAATACTGGGAGGTCGCGATGAGTATCTTCTGATCCTGCGAGGAGATCCACAGGACCATGAAAAGCGCCATCATCGCGGTCACGAAGTCCGCGTATGCCACTTTCCAAGCTCCTCCTCCGCCGCCGGCCATGATCGATCGTGCGCTCCGGGGTTATTTGGCCGGAGCCAGTTCCTTGAGCGAGGCCTCGAGCTCGGCCGAGCCCGGCTGCACCGAGCTGTCGAGCGAGCGCCGCGCGATCTCGACCGCGGTGAGCGGGGCGAGTCCCTTGGCGAAGCCGGCCACCGCCTGCATGATGCACTTGAGGCACTGCTCGTCGGAGGCGTTGTTGAATTTGATGCGGTTCGCCAGCGGACTGACGAAACCGTACGCGACGAAAATGCCGAGCAGCGTGCCGGTCAGCGCGGAGGCGACGTGCTCGCCGACCTTCGCCGGGCCTTCGGAAATCGCGGCCATCGTGTTGATGATGCCGAGCACCGCCGCGACGATGCCGATGCCGGGCAGCGAGTCGCTGACGAGCTGGAGAATGTGGACCGGGTGCTCCGCCTCCGCGGCCTTCGCGCGCAGTTCCACTTCCATGAGCTGCTCGAGCTGGTCCGGCTTGATCTTGCCGTCGATCACCGGCTTCAGGCCGTTGCAGAGGAACTCCACCCGCTCGTGATGCTTGAGCACCGAGGGGTACTTCTGGAATAGCGCGCTCTTCTCCGGCTCCATCACATGCTCTTCCAGCGCGATGAGACCGTTGCGGCGGCCCATCAGGAAAATTTCATAGAGGAGCTTGAGCAGGTCGTTGAATTCCGCGCGCCCCGCCGTCTTGCCGCCGATCGCGCCTTTCACCTTGTGGATGATTTCCTTCAGCACGTGGCCCGGGCTCGCGATCACGAGCACGCCGGCGGCGACGCCGAGGATGACGACGAACTCCGAGACCTGGACCAGCACCATCGGGTTGCCTCCCTCCATGAGGAAGCCACCGAGGGTCGCGGCGAGGACGATAAAAGCTCCGACAAGGATGAGCATGCGTAAACGCGGACGGCGCGGTCAGGGAACGCGCGTCAGCGATTGCGCGCGCGTTGCAGATAGGCCCGCAGGCCCAGGATGGTTTGGGAATGAATCTGGCAGATGCGCGACTCCGTCAGGCCGAAGACCGCGGCGATTTCGGCGAGGCGCATGGATTCAAAGTAGTACATGGCGATGATCTTCCTCGGTATATCGGGCAGTTCCGCGATTCTTTGAGTGAGAAGTTGCACCAATTCCGATTTTTCCAGGTTTTCGCGGCCGGTACCGTCGCCGTCGTCCGCCAGAAGTTCGTGCAGCGAAGCGCCTTCCTCCCCCTCGCTCTCGCCGTGCTGGTCGATCGCGATGAACGTCACGGGCTTCGCCTCGTCGAGCCACTTGGCGTATTCCTTCGGCGCCAGGCCGAGGGCGGCGCCGACCTCGGCGTCGGTCGCGGGGCGGCCGAGCTTCTGCTCGACTTCGTTGATCGCGGACTTGAGCTGGCGCGAGCGCGCGCGGACGCGGCGCGGGCACCAGTCCATGCGGCGGAGCTCGTCGAGGATCGCGCCGCGCACGCGCAGCGCGGCGTAGCTGGCGAAGCTGCAGCCCTGGCTCGGGTCGAATTTGCGGACGGCGGCGATCAGGCCGGTCACGCCAACACTGTAGAGATCGTCGGCGTCGACATGCGCGGGCAGGTTCAGCTTGATGCGGTCAACCACGTTGCGGACGACGGAGAGATGGCGCTCGATCAAATCCTTTTCATCGACGGCGCTCGGCGAGACTCCCTGATACGCGCGCCAGGCGGTGGCGGGCGTTGCATCCGTGCCAGGAGGAGTGGCGGTGGCGGTGTTCATAAAATTTAGGCGGAAAGGGGCAGACGGTTACTTCGACTTCACGGCAACGGCCGCAGGCACGGGGGTGGCCGCGGCGGCGTGGCGGGTGAGGATTGTTTCGCGGATCCCGCGGACCAAAACGGTCCAGAACCAGCGGAAGAGCAGCGCGCCCGCGAGGCAGCCGACCGCGCCGTCAAACAGCGCGCGCTCCGGCTGGTGGCCGGCCCAAAGACTGGCGGCGCCGGTGGCGAGGAATCCGGCGGCACCGCCGGCGAGGAAGATGAATTTCATGAGGAAAGGGAAAAGGCGGTTCAGTTGTCGTCCGGCAGGGTACGGCGCACGATGGCGGCCGGAACGTCCTCCTCGTAGTCGCCGGTCAGCGACGGGCCGGTGGAGAGGAAGAGCGGCTCGATGTCCTCATCGAAGAGGTAATCCCAGAGCTTGCCCCACTGCGGCACCTCATCGAGGTGGGTGAAGACGAGATGCGTCGCACCGAGATCGCGGCCCGCGGCGTAGGCCTCGCGGAGCGACGCGCGGTCGTAGGCGGCGTTGAGCACGAGCACGCGCTCGGTGATGTGCTCGCGGTCGAGCCACGCCGCCAGCGGAAGGTTGTCGCCGGGGCGGCGCGCCGAGAGACCGGGCAGATCGAAATAGACGAAGCCATCCGGCACCGCGGGACGCGTCTCGCACGGGAAATGCGCGAGCGGCACCCCGAGCGCCTCGGCAAATACCGGGAGCGGCCCGAGCGAGCCGGCGCGATCGAATTCCACGGTGACGACGTGCCCCATCCGGGCGCGGCGAAAGACTTCAGCGGCGAGCCACTTGCACAGCGCCGTGCTGCGGCCGACGCCATTCGTGCCGATGAAAGCGGCGCGGGAAAGCGGCGCGCGAGTCGGACGCGCATCGGCCTGCGCGCGGAGCAGGCGGGACGTTTCCGCGAGCGCGCGGTGCAGCGGGAGAGCGTTGAGTTCGCTCCAGTTGGCGCTGGCCTGCAGGCGGGTGAGCGCGGTCTCCGTGAGCCCGGAACGGCGGAGCAGATCCGTGAGATCGGCGGGCGACGGCACCGTCACCAGCGGCTCGGCCGAAACCGTGAGCGATTCGGCTGGCGTCGGGATCAGGGTGGGCTCGGGAGCCGGCGCAGGATTCGAGCCGGTCGGCTCGTCCACCTGGGCCACGACCTCGAGGCGCGGCGCGGAGAAAAATTTCCAGAAACCCTGGGCCGGCACGGAGCGCACGGAGAGCACGCGGGCGAGCGGGCCGAGCTTTTCGCGGATCAGCACCACGGCTTCCTCGGTCGATCTGACCGCGAATTTGTAGGTGCCGGCGCCGAGGCTGGGAGTGGAGAAATTCATGGCGGGGCGATCAGGCGGCGGCCTTGAGCGGGGCGGCCTCGATGCGCAGCGCGGTGGCGGGCGCGGGGATGATGCCGGCGTTTTCGATTTCCGTCGCGCCGGGCAATTCCTGGAACGCGAGGACCACGACGCGCGGCAGCGACGACTCGAAGAAGCGCTTCAGCGGCAGGCGGATTTCCGTCGAGACCACCAGGACCGGCGGCTGGCCGGCGGAAATGAGCGCGCCGGTGCGACGGGAAATTTCCTCGAGCAGGTGACGCGTGGATTCCGGATCGAGCGCGAGGCCCACTTCGCCCGGCGAGCGGTGCACCTTCGTGCCGAGCCAGTGCTCGAGGCGCGGGTCGAGCGTCACGGCGCGCACCACGCCCGGACG
>CALFNJ010000143.1 GCA_937902865.1 uncultured Opitutaceae bacterium | reverse complement strand
CCTTCACCGCCAAGACACCGATCCACACCATGCTAGAGCTATTCCGCACCTCGCGCAGCCACCTCGCGGTCGTGGTGGATGCCGAGGAGCACCTCGTGGGCATCGTGACCTTCGAGGACGTGCTGGAGGAAATCGTCGGTGATATCCGCGACGAATTCGATTTGGGGCGCGGCCCCGTCTTCGAACACACGGAGACCGCCATCGTGGTCAGCGGCCTCTTCAGCATGCGCGAGCTGCAGGCGGAAACCGGCTGGGCCTTCGAGTGGCAGCCGCGAGAAACGGTCGCCGCGTGGATCGAGCGCCAGCTCGGCCACGTGCCCAAGCGTGGCGAAAGCTTCATGGCGCTGGAGTACAAGATCACCGCCGTCGATGTCGGCGCCGACCGCGTGCGCCGGGTGCGGGTCGAACGTCCACCGGTAGAAGCCAAATTATAACGCGCTGGCGGTAAGGCGCCAAAGCTATCAATCCCGCCTCTCGCTTGATTTTTACCGAAGCCTGCTAAACTAGCGGGCTCCGCATCTATTTCCGCCGCTTCCGGCGCAAAACCCTCGTCCCTCTTCCATGTCCACCGCCACGCCGCAAAAATTCGAGTTCCAAGCCGAGATCAAGCAGCTGCTCGATATCGTCATCCACTCGCTCTACACGGAGAAGGAAATCTTCGTCCGCGAGCTGGTGTCCAACGCCTCCGATTCGCTCGAGAAGCTCCGTCACATCCGCCTGACGGAAAAGGAGGTCTTCGATGACAAGCTCGAGGCCGAGATCAACGTCACCACCGACGACAAGGCGAAGACGATCACGATCCAGGACTACGGTGTCGGCCTGACGCGCGCGGAACTGGTCGAGAACCTCGGCACGATTGCCCACTCGGGCTCCAAGGCCTTCCTCCAGGCGCTCGGCGAGGGCGGCGCGAAAAACGCCAATCTCATCGGCCAGTTCGGCGTCGGCTTCTATTCCGCGTTCATGGTCGCGAAGCGAGTGCGGGTCTACACCCACTCGTGGCAGGCCGGCGAACCGGGCTACGTCTGGTCGAGCGACGGCGCCGGCAGCTACGAGATCGAGGAAAGCTCCGGCGAGCGCCGCGGCGCCAAGATCGTGATCGAGCTGAAGGACGAATGCGCCGAGTTTGCCGAGGACAGCCGCATCAAGGAGATCCTCGAGCGCTACAGCGCCTTCGTGTCGTTCCCGATCAATCTGAACGGCAAGCGCGTCAACACCATCCAGGCCCTCTGGCTGCGCTCGAAGAACGAGATCAAGGACGAGGAGTACACCGAGTTCTACAAGTTCCAGGCCCACGCCTACGACGAGCCGCTGCTGCGCCTGCACTTCTCCGCCGACGCGCCGCTGACGATCAACGCGCTGCTCTTCGTGCCGAAGGAGAACACCGAGAAGCTCGGCCTCTCCCGCACCGAGGCGTCCGTCGCACTTTACTGCCGGAAGGTTTTGATCGATGCGAAGCCGAAGGACCTGCTCCCGGAATGGCTGCGCTTCCTCAAGGGCGTCGTCGATAGCGAGGACCTGCCGCTCAACATTTCGCGCGAGACGATGCAGGACCGCGCGCTGATCGAGAAGCTCAACAAGGTCATCACGAAGCGCTTTCTCAAATTCCTCGAGGAGGAGGCCAAGAACCGCCCCGACAGCTACACCGAGTTCTACAAGGAGTTCGGCGTTTTCCTCAAGGAGGGCGCCGCCCTCGACTTCACGCACAAGGATCAGCTCGTGAAGCTGCTCCGCTTCGAGTCGTCGCTGACGGAAAAGGGCAAGACCACGTCTCTCGCCGATTACGTGACACGCATGGGCGGCGACCAGAAAGAGATCTATTATCTCATGGGCCCGAACCGCGCCGCGATCGAGAGCGGTCCGTATCTCGAAGGGCTCAAGGCCCGCAACCTCGAGGTGCTCTTCTGCTACGAGGCGGTCGACGAGTACGTGATGAACAACGTCCGTGAATTCGACGGCAAGAAGCTCACCGCCGCCGACCACGCTGATCTCAAGCTCTCCGACCTGCCGAAGCCCGAGGGGGCGTTGAGCGAGGCGGACACGAAGACGCTGACCCAGTGGCTCAAAGACACGCTCGGCGAGCGCGTCGCGGAGGTGAAAGCGAGCGACCGTCTGGTCGATTCGCCCGCGCTCGCGCTGAACGCCGACAAATTCATGTCGCCGCACATGCGCCGCATGATGAAGGCCATGAACAAGGAAGGCGCGGATTCGCCGCTGCGGGTGAATCTGGAAATCAATCCGCGGTCCACGGTGATGAAGCGCCTGTTCGAGACGCACACGTCCGCCCCGGAAAAGGCGAAGCTCGTGGCCGAGCAGATCCTGGACAACGCGCTGATCAGCGCCGGCCTCCTCGACGACGCCACGTCGATGGTCGCGCGGCTCTATCGCCTGCTCGAGACGGTCTGAGCGGATAGGACGCGTTTAGAAATGGGGAGGCGACCTCCCGGTCGCGGGGTGGAACGCGTTGTCCCCAACGCGTTGAAACCTCCGTCTGAAACAGACGTTTTCGGAGCGAACAACCCGTTAGGGACAACGCGTTCCACCTACGCTTTCCGCGCTCGCGTCCGCGTCGTCCGCTTCCAAGCCGCATGCGTCCGCAGCCATCGGCTGCGCCGCACAAATTTCAGGCCCTCTGCGCGGTCGTGACAGACCCAGCCGTCAGCCACCTGCGCCAGCAACCGGAAGAGCGCGACCTCCTCGCCGCGAAATACCCCGGAGCCGCTTCCTTTTTCATCGGTGACTTTTTCCCACAGGAGAAACGGTAGTTCCGGCACCCACTCCCGATCGTAGATTTCGAGACACATGCGGCCGACCAGCGCCGGCAGCAACCGGCACGCTTGCTCTTTTTTTAACCCCAGCGTGCGGGTGATGTCGGCATAGTCAGTGTTGCCGGTCGGCCGCGAAGTGAAAGTCGTGCGGGATTCGTGCCGTCGCATAAAGAAGACTACGGCCTCAGCCTGCCCCACTCCGGCCCGGAGAAAAGCGGACGACCGTAACCAGGCTGTTACGCGCTAGAAGATGATCCATTGTCATCCGGCGGAAGGGCCTGGGCGACTTGCCACCCACGGAGCTCGCATGCACGTTTTTCCCATGTCGCTCGTCTCCATCGACCCCGCCACCGGCCGCCGCCTCAAGAGCTACGACGTGTTCACTCCGCGGCAGATCGAGTCCTCCCTCGCCCGCGCCCAATCGGCCTTCCTCGGGTGGCGGGAGCTGTCGCCCGCTGGCCGGGCCCGTCATCTCCGCGCGCTGACCCGCACCTTGCGCGCCCAAGCGGGAGATCTCGCGAGCCTCGCGGCGGCGGAGATGGGCAAACCCGTCGCCCAAGGTCGGGCGGAAATCGCCAAGTCGGCGCTGACCTGTGAATTCTACGCCAAGCACGGCGGCTCCTGGCTGGCCGACGAACGCCCGCCCGGTGCTCCGTCCCAGGCGCGCGTCGCTTTTGAACCGCTCGGCGTGGTCCTCGCGATCATGCCTTGGAATTTTCCCTTCTGGCAGGTCGTGCGCGCCGCCGCCCCGATTCTGATGGCGGGCAATACGCTGGTGCTGAAACACGCCTCGAACGTCACCGGTTGCGCGCTCGCGCTGCAGGATCTGTTCACTGAAGCCGGCTTTCCCCGCGGTGTGATGCAGACGCTGCTGATCACCTCCAAGCAGGTTTCCGCGCTGATCGCCGACGAACGCGTGCGCGGCGTCACCCTCACCGGCAGCACCGCTGCCGGCAAAAGCGTCGCTGCCCTCGCTGGCGAGGCAATGAAGCCGGGCGTGTTCGAGCTCGGCGGCAGCGACCCGTACCTCGTGCTGGCCGATGCGGATCTCGATCACGCGGCGGAAATCTGCGCGCAGGCCCGGCTGTTCAACAGCGGGCAGAGCTGCGTGTGCGGGAAGCGTTTCATCGTGGTCGAATCCGTCCGCCGTGACTTCGAGAAGAAGCTGGTGGCCCGGCTCTCCGCGCGCCCGGTGGGCCATCCGGAGGACCCCACGACCGCAGTGGGACCGCTGGCGCGCGCCGATTTGCGGCGCGACCTGCAGGCCCAGGTGACCGCGAGCGTGCGCCGCGGCGCGCGCGTGCTGCTCGGCGGCAAGATCCCCTCCGGCGAAGGATTTTATTATCCTCCCTCCGTGCTGACCAATGTCCGTCGCGGAATGCCGGCTTACGACGAGGAGTTGTTTGGTCCGGTCGCTGCCATCATTTCGGTGCGCGACGAGGAGCAGGCCGTGGCGGTCGCGAACGACTCCATCTATGGCTTGGGTGCCGGCATCTTCACGCGCGATCGTCGACGCGGCCGCGAGCTCGCCGGCCGCATCGAGAGCGGCCAGGTGTTCATCAACGAAGCCGTGCGGTCCGATCCCACCCTCCCCTTCGGCGGCGTGAAGCAGAGCGGCTACGGCCGCGAGCTCGCGCTCTGGGGCCTGCGCGCCTTCGTCAACACGAAGACGATCTGGGTACGGTAAGCGCCCGCGGCGCCGCCGGGCCGTCTCCAAATTTCACGGTCCGATTTTGCGCGGAACTTCAGGGCGGTAAACCGCTCCGAAGAGCCTGCACCTTTTCCCTGTCTCTTGTTCCGCCGATCCGGTTGGCCGCAAAAAGGCGCAGAAGACGCCAAAACGAGCCTCAGTTTTTGGCGCAATCAGCGCCTTTTTGCGGCCGTTCCTTCCGACCCAATTCCTGTTTCCCTTGCCGTTGTTACATTTGCGCGACGGAGCGCTAATATCCTCGTTTTGACCTTCTTCCGGCCTACTCTGGCCGGCTCGTTTTCACCGCCGCCATGGCCAAACGTTCGCCGAAATCCCCCGTCCGCCGCCGCACCGCCGCCGGCTTCACTCCGCAGCCCGCGCCGCTGCTCGAGGAGGTGCTCGCGAGCGACGGCAAGACGGCAGCGGCTCCCGCGGAGAAGTTCGCCTATTTCAACCGGGAGCTAAGCTGGCTGGCGTTCAACCGCCGCGTGCTCGAGCAGGCCCAGGACGAACGGCATCCGCTGCTCGAGCGGGTGAAGTTTCTGGCGATCGTCAGCTCGAACCTCGACGAGTTTTTCGAGATCCGCGTCGCCGGCCTGATCCAGCAGGTCGATTCCGGTGTGACCGAGCCCAGCCTCGACGGCCTCGGCGCGCGAGAGCAGCTGCGCCGCATCCATCTCGTCGTCGCGTCGCTGATCGAGGAGCAATACCGCTGCTGGCACGAGCAGCTCGTGCCGGCCCTCGCCCAGGAAGGCATCGTCTTCAAGACCGCCCGCGAGCTGAACCCGGCCGAGCTCAACTGGGTGCGGACCTATTTCCAGGACCAGATTTTCCCGGTGCTCACGCCGCTGGCGCTGGACCAGTCCCATCCTTTCCCGCAGCTCGGCAACAAGACGCTCAACATCGTGGTCTCGCTCGAAAACCCGACGAGCTCCGACGGCGAGAAACTGGTGGCGATCCTGCCGGTCCCTCGCGTCCTGCCCCGCCTCGTCCGCATCGATCCCGCGCCCGGCGGCGAGCAGCGGTACATTTTTCTCACGGAA
>CALFNJ010000142.1 GCA_937902865.1 uncultured Opitutaceae bacterium | reverse complement strand
AGACGTGCGCCAGCGGCCAGGCTTCGCCGAAGCTGCGCTTGTAGGCTGGCCGCGGGGTGTAGTTGTGCGAGGGCATCACGACTGATCCGGGGCAGTAGGCGATCTCGTAGCCCTGCGCGCGGCACCAGCCGGGTGAGGCGGCGGCCTCGGAATACTGCATCGTCTCGCGAAAGCCCCGCTTCGCCCACACGTCCCGGCGCAGACCGCTGCTGACCATGCTGAAGAAATGATCCCAGCCCGCCGACTCACGTCGTTCGCCGAAGCAGCGCTCATAGTCGCGCGCGAACACCGCCTCGCAGTCCGGTCGCGGAATCTGCCGTCCGAAAACCGCCGCGACCTGCGGAGCCTCGAGCGCGCGCGCCAGCGGGCCGAGCCAGTCGGGGCCCTGCGGGGTCGCATCCGCGTTGAGGAAGATCACGTGATCGTTCCGCGCGAGCTTCATGCCTTGGTTCAGGACCCAGCCAGGACGGTAATCGTGAGGCTGCAGCTGGATGAAATGCCGCGGCTCCGCCTGGCGAATCAGTTCCACCGAGCCGTCCGTCGAGCCCGAATCGAATACGAGCAACTCCCAGTCGCGGTGCCGCTGTGCCCGCAGCGCCGGCAGCGTTTCGCGCAGCGCCCAGCCTTCGTTGAACGAACGAAGGACGATGCTCACCCGGGGGGCGTCGTGCATGATCCGCATAGTACCGCGCCGCGGTCCTTTGGGTAATGGGGTAAGTACCGACCCGCAGGGAGGTGCAGTCCTACCAGCCATTTCACCGGGAAGGCGTACCAAGCAGGCAGCGCGCATCCCATGTCCCGCCAGCTTCCTCCGTTTCCCCTTTCTCCTGATCCGGCTCCGGGTCCAGGTGGCCGTCGACCTCCGGGCGACGGTGGTTCGTCTCTGTCTCGGTGTGAGAGCGACACTTCAAGCAGGCAAAACGCGCCCGGAGGTCGCGTTCCACCTTCGGCACCTTCTTCGCCTTCGGGCGAACTCCCCGTGACCCTTTCCATCGGGATCATGGCCTGGAACGAGGAAACCTCGATCGGGCCGATGCTGGCGTCGCTTTTCGGTCAGTCGATTTTCGCCTACCTCGCGCAGCGCGGCGAACGCTGCGAGGTCGTCTGCCTCGCCAATGGCTGCACCGACCGGACCGTTGCGGTCGCCGGCGAGATTTGCGCCCGCATGCAGCGGGAGCATCCGGCCCGGCGCGGCCTGAGCGCGCGGGTGGCGGACATTCCTGAGCCGGGCCGCAACAACGCCTGGAACCGCTTCGTCCACGAGTTCTCCGCGCGCGAGGCCAAGTTCATCTGCCTGATGGACGCGGACATCATCTTCAACCGCCCGCACACGATCCAGCTCGTGCTCGCGGAACTGGAGCACAACCCGCACCTCGGCGGCGCGTCCGACTGGCCCTGCAAGACCATCGCCGGCAAGCGCCGGCCTTCGCTGCGGGAGCGGCTCTCGCTCGCAACCTCCGACATGACCGGCACGATCGCCGGGCGGCTCAACGGCATGATGTACTGCCTGCGGTCGGAGATCGCCCGCAACATCTACCTCCCGCGCGATCTCGGCGCGACCGATGACGGTTTCTTCAAGACGCTCATCTGCACCGATTTTCTCCGCGCGCCGCTCGACCCGACCAAGGTGGTTTCCGTCCGCGAGGCCACGCATCTCTACGAGCCCTACCTCTCGCTCCGCGATGTCATCAACAACCAGAAGCGGCAGATGATCGGCCAGACGACTCTGCACGTCGTCTTCACGCATTTGCAGGGTTTGAGCGAGGCGGAGCGCGGCAGTCTCGGCGCAACCATGCGCGAGCACGAAGCGCGCGACCCGGACTGGATGAAAAAACTCATCGCCCGCCACATGGCGGAGATCCGCTGGTTCTGGCGGCTCTTTCCCGGGCTGCTCGGCTTCCGCTGGCGCCGCCTGATGCAGCTGCCGCTGCGGCGGCGGATCACCCATCTGCCCGCGGCGTGCGCGGGCTTCCTCATCACGCTCGTCGCTTCGTGGCAGGCCGCTCGTTTCCTCCGCGGCGGCATCGAATTCTATTGGCCGAAAACCAGCCGGCAGGCGATCGCCGGCACGTCCGCGCTCAACGTCGAGGCGGGCGAAAGGATCGCGAATTCCCCATGAGCACCACCGCCCCCACGCCTCCGATCAAGAGCTACTACGAGAACTACTGGAGCACCGGCAAGCAGGTCTACTCCGGCTCGAACCAGGGTTACGCGGCCAACTTCCGCCGCTGGATGGCGGAGGAGCTGCGCGATCTCCCCGCCGGCGCCCCGATCCTCGAGGTCGGCTGCGGCGATGGCGCCTTCACGACCGAACTCGCGAAATACTCCTCGTTCGTCACCGCGCTCGATCTCTCGGCGTCCCAGATCGAGGAGAACCGACGCCGGTTTCCCGGCATCGCCTTCGCGCAGCACGATGTCGCGGAGCCGCTGCCGTTTCCCGACGCGGCCTTCGACGTCGCGTGGTGCTCCGAGGTGCTCGAGCATCTCTTCGATCCCGCCTTCGCCCTCCGGGAGATGCACCGCGTGCTCCGCCCCGGCGGCCGGCTTCTCGTCACCGTGCCGTATCACGGCGGACTGAAGAACGTGCTGATCGCGCTCTTCAAGTGGGACGAACATTTCACGCCGTCCAATCCGCACCTCCGCTTCTTCACGCCGCGCACGCTGTCCCGCATCACCCGCGCCGCGGGTTTCGAGAATCTGCGCGTGCGGAGCTGCGGGATGGGCCGGCCGCTGCGCGACCTGATCGTCCCGACCAACATTCTCCTCCGGGCCACGCGCGGTCTGGCCACGCTGCCGGTTTCGGCCCCAGCCGCCGCATGAAACCGGAACACGCCCTGGCCATGGTGCTGATCCCGGTCGCGACGCTCGCGGCGGCCGCGGCCGCGACCTGCCTCCGCCGGGTGCGCGATATTTTCTTTTTCGTGATCGTCGCCGGCTCCGTGCTCGTCGAGCGGCTCGACGTGAATTTCTTCAGCGAGGCGTGGTACCGCGGCACGACGCGCGGCGTCCAGGTCTCGCTCATCGAGATCCTCGCGGCCGCGCTGCTCATCGGCTGCTGGCTGGGACGGAGGGAAGGGGAGCGGCGCTGGTTCTGGCCCGGCAGCCTCGGACTCATCCTCGCATTTGTCGCCTACGCCTGCGTCTCGCTCGTCGCCGCCGACCACCGGCTCTACGGGCTCTTCGAGCTCTCCCGAATGTTCGCCGCGCTGCTCGTCTTCCTCGCGACCGCCGCTTACGTGCGCTCCCAGCGCGAATGGACGCTGCTCGTCGCGGCCCTAGCCGTGGCCGTTGGATTCGAGAGCGCCTGGGCGATCAAGCAGCATTTCATCACGCATCTCGATCGCGCCGTCGCATCGCTCACTCACGCCAACAGCCTGTCAATGTACCTCTGCCTGACCGTGCCGCCGCTGGTCGCGTTCGCCTGTTCCGGCTGGTCCCGCTGGCTCCGTCTTGCCTGCGGCGGCGCCGCGGTGCTCGGCACCTTTGGCATTCTGCTCACGCTGTCGCGCGCGGGCATCCCGGTGTTTGCGGCGGTCGTCATCGGCACGATCCTCACGTGCATCTCGTGGCGGCTCAGCTTCGGGTTTTTCGCCATTCGTTTCGCGATCGTTTTCGGCGTCGTCGCGGTCGTCGCGTCGTTCTGGCCGCAGCTGCAGCAACGCTATGCCGGCACCTCGCTCGAGGAGGAATACCTCGATCCGACCGTCGACGGCCGCGGCATCTACCTCCGGCTCGGCCAGATGATCGCCCGCGAGCACTTTTTCGGCGTCGGCCTCAACAACTGGTCGTACTACGTCAGCCTGACCTACGGCCCGCGCCTCGGCTTCCGGTTCACCAACTATCCCTACCTCGAGTCGGTTTACGGCACGGCGGACGACAAGCTCTTCGGCGACTCCTATCTCGCCGCGCCCGCGCACAACCTCGCGGCGCTGACCCTCGGCGAGCTCGGGATTCCCGGATTGATTCTCTTCACGCTCATCTGGCTGCGGTGGTTCGGCATGGGCGCGGCGTTCCTGACGCTGCCGCGGAAATTGCCGATGCGGACGATCGGCGTGGGCATCTTCTTCGGCTCGCTCGGCATCTTCGGCCAGAGCCTCACCGAGTGGGTCTATCGCCAGACTCCGATTCTCTTCACGTTCTACGCCATGCTCGGCGCCCTCGCGAGCGTCGCTGTCGCCCGCCGCGAGGCGAAGGCTGCCGCGCGCATCACTCAGGCAGAGCCCGCGCCGCTGGTCCTCACAGACGAGGACCTCGTGACCCAGCCCATCTAACTCCGAGCCGTTGCCGCCATGCGCGTCGCCCATCTCCTCCGCAAGTTCGACCCGGCCGAGTGGGGTGGCACCGAAACGGCCATCGAGCGGCTCGCCTCCGGCCTCGCCGACGAGGACGTGGATTCCGTCATCTACGCGCCACAGTTGCCGACGCGCGCCGTCGAAGCCTCCGCCGCGGCGGCGCCCGCTTCCCCGGCTGGCACAGTCCGTCGTTTTCGCGCCCGCGTGCCGGTCTGGGGCATTTCCGTCGAGCGGAAGCGGCAGCTCGTCGCGCTCGGCGGTAACGTGATTTCCTTCGATCTTTTCGGCGCCCTGTGGCGCGAGCCCGGACTGGACGTGATTCATTCCCACGCCCTCGGCCGGCTCGGCGCCACCGGGCGAACCGTCGCCCGCCGCCGCGGGCTGCCGTTCGTGCTGAGCGTCCACGGCGGAGTGTATGATCTTCCTCCCGCGGTGCGCGACCAGCTCACCGAGCCGGCAGCGCGCGGGTTGGACTGGGGCCGGCCGCTCGGCCTCCTGTTGCGGGCGCGCCATCTTTTCTCCGACGCGGATGCGATCATCACCTGCAATCCACGCGAGGCGGCCCTGATCCAGGAACGTCATCCCGGCCGCCGCGTGATGGTCCAGCCGCATGGCGTTCCCGCCGCCACGTTCGCCATCGACCACCGCGCCGCCGCGCGCCGGGCGTTTCCGCTGATCGTGAACCGGCCGGTGCTGCTGGTGCCGGGAC
>CALFNJ010000141.1 GCA_937902865.1 uncultured Opitutaceae bacterium | reverse complement strand
CGGCCGCCCGAGCCACAACGGTATCGGCACCTCGAGCGACTCCGGACGCCCTTTCTCATCGTGCAGGGCGCGGGCGACGCCTATGGGGGAGCCGGGATCGAAAACCGGTACCGCTTCGGGCCTGGGACCCGGATTCATTGGGTCGACACCGACCACGACTTCGATCTTCCCGAATCCGCCTGGGCGGCGGTGTTGGAGGAGATCGGGAATTTCCTGTTTCCCGATGCCGTGAGTCCGGTGGCCGTAGCTTACTCTTCCTCAGGCCTTCGTCCGAATGCGTAGGGGTGTCCTTTACGGACGCCCGGATTGGCGATCGCGAAACGGGCGCCCGCAAGGAACGCCCCTACGTTCGGAATCAGTGCCGGCCTTTGAAGGTCAGCTCGGGTTCCGACTCGATCATATCCTTCGATGGGCGCCCTGGAGACGCAGCGTTCCCGGCAGCTGTCACAAATCGCGGGGCTGTCTCGTCTGAGATGGTGATGAGCACAACTCCCTCCACCCCTCGGAAACTGAAAATCGTCGTGATCGGCGGCACCGGCCTGATCGGCTCCAAGCTGGTCGCGCAGCTGCGCCAGCGCGGCCACGAGGTCGCGCCGGCCTCGCCGTCCTCGGGCGTCAATACCGTGACGGGCGAGGGGCTCGCCGCGGCGTTCGCCGGAGCCCAGACGGTCGTCGATGTGTCCAATTCACCATCCTTCGAGGACCGGGCCGTGCTCGAATTCTTCCAGAAGGCGACCACCAACATCCTTGCGGCGGAGCGCACGGCTGGCGTGCAGCATCACGTCGCCTTGTCCGTGGTCGGCACGGAGCGCCTGCAGGCGGGCGGCTATTTCCGGGCGAAGCTCGCGCAGGAGAATCTGATCAAGGCCGGCGGCGTGCCATACACCGTGGTGCGCGCGACGCAGTTCTTCGAATTCGTGCCGGCGATCGCGCAGACGGCTACGGCGGGCACGGAAGTCCGGCTGCCGGCCGCGCTCATGCAGCCGATGGTGTCCGATGACGTGGCGGCCTTGCTGGCGGATGTCGTTCCCGGTTCGCCGCGGCAGGGCTTTGTGGAAATCGCCGGGCCGGATCAGATCCGGATGGACGAGCTAGTCCGGCGGCTGTTTCGCGCGACGAATGACCCGCGCCGCGTCGTGGTCGATCCTGCGGCGGGCTATTTCGGCGGCATTCCCGTGGACGATCGCAGCCTCGTTCCCGCCGCCGGCGCGCGGCTGGGTGCGATGCACTTTGATGATTGGCTTCGCCAGGGCGGCGCCCGGAAATAACGGGGCCAACCAGGGCGCCCGCAAGGAACCCCCTGCGTCGGAATCGCCACTGCCATCGCTCGTGTCCGAGGTCTTCCAAGCCCACCGTCCGCTCCTGTTCGGCATCGCCTACCGCATGCTCGGGAGCGTGACGGACGCGGAGGACGTGGTGCAGGAGATCTGGCTGCGGTGGCGCCAGCAGGACGCCACCGCGATCCTCGTGCCGAAGGCCTGGCTCGTGTCGGCGACGACGCGCGCCTGCATCGACCAGCTGCGCTCGGCGCGGCACCGGCGCGAGGAATACTACGGCGTGTGGCTGCCCGAGCCGCTCGCCGCGCCGGAGTCGGCCGCTGATCCCGGATCGGCCGCCGAGCTCGCGGATTCGCTGACGATGGCCTTCATGCTGATGCTCGAAACCCTTGGGCCGACCGAGCGCGCGGTCTTCCTGCTGCGCGAAGTCTTCAGCCGGGACTACGAGGAAATCGCGGCGATCGTGGACAAGACCGAGGCGAACTGCCGCCAGATCGTTCGCCGCGCCAAGGCCCAGCTCGGCGTGGCACCCCGGCCAGCGGCGCCGCCCACCGCGCACGCGCAGCAACTCGTCGACGCTTTTGTCGCCGCCACGGCGAGCGGTGACATGACCGCGGTCCTCGCGCTGCTGACCGAAGACTGCACGGTTTACAGCGACGGCGGCGGCCGGGTGAAAGCAGCCGGCCGGCCGATTCTCGGGGCAGACCACACGTCCCGCTTCCTCCTCGGCATGTGGCCGCGTTTCTTCCTGCAGATGGAACGCCGCCCAGTGGCGATCAATGGCGCCCCGGGCTTCCTGATGTCGCTCAGCGAGCAGGTGCACTATGCGTTCTCGTTTGAAATCACAGATGATCGCGTCAGCGCGATCTACATCATCTGCAATCCGGAGAAGCTGCATCATCTGCAGCTTCCACCGCAGAAACGCGTGGAGCAGCCGCTGTGAGGCGGCTGGGATCGAATTTCCCCGGAGGCCCTTCCCGGAAATTTGTGAGCGGGCGTTTTTTGGATCAGCACGTCATGAAATCCAGCCTGACCCTTTCTGGTTACCGGAAAGCGTGGACGCGGTTGGCAGCGTCGCACGGCGAAGCTTGGCGGCGGTGCAGGCACCTGCATGCTCGCGACCATGCCCGACTGGTTTTATCGCACGGTCGCCCAGCGCGTTCTCTTCGCGCTACCTGATGAAACGGGACGGGCGGTGGCGCTGGGCGTCATTGGTGGACTGGGCAAAAGCGCCTGCGGACGGGCGCTGATCGAATTCATGGGGCACATGGCCCCCGATCCACGGCTGGAGGTTCGAATCGGTGGCACGGCTTTTTGCTCTCCGGTGGGATTGGGCTGGAGGATCGATCCCGAGTTGCGCGCCACGCGCGGGCTGGCGGGCTTTGGGGCCGGCTGCATTGAAGTGCGCGAGGGAGCGCGGCAGGCGGTGGCGCGGGAGCGGGGCGGGCTTTCCGATGGGGTTTCTTTCGAGCGTCCGGGGCGCGCGGACGCGAGCCTGCCCCTGCCGGTGCTCCGCCGCTTCGTCGACGACGACGGTCACGAGAAAGTGCGCTTGCCGTCCGGCGCCGAACTCCGGGTCAAGGCGTGGGACTCCGGTTCAACTGACGAGGCAGGGAATTTTTCAGCAGGCGTTGTGCTTCAAGTGGGAGACGCATTGGCGGACCGGAAATGGAAGGTGCCGGCGCCGATGCCTCCGGGCCTGATTGACGCCGTGCGCGCGACGCGAAAAAGGCTAAACGCCGGAGCGCCCTTGATTGTTTCCGGAGGCGTGAGCCAGCCGCGCGATGCGGTGGCGCTGATCGAGGCCGGTGCTGATCTGATCCTGATCGATGCGGGCCTGATCTACACGGGACCCAGCCTGGTGAAGCGCTGTAACGAAGCCCTTAGCCAGCGATTGCCGGATGCGGCTCCGGTGAATCGCGCCACGAGCCTGTTCCGTCGGTCGTGGTTTTGGGCCGCGGCCCTGGGCGCTGCTTTGTTTGTCGGCGGTGGGGCGACGCTCGCCCTCGCCGCCAGCCGGGTGCTGCTGCCGTACGACGAAAGCTATCTCGGGCTCACCTCCGCCGCGCTGCGCCGCAACCTGCCCAACGTTTTTGCCTTCATGGCTCACGATCGCGGCACGCTGGCCGGGACCATGCTCGGGCTGGGCTGGCTGTACGCGCTGCTCGCCTGGCAGGGTGTGCGCCGCGGCCGGCACGGCACGCGGACCGCCATCATCGCCTCCGCGCTGGTGGGCTTTGCCAGTTTCTTCGCGTTTTTCGGATTCGGCTACTTCGACACCCTGCACGCCTTCGTGGCGGTGGCTTTGTTTCAGCTGACCGTGCAGGTCATGGTGGGTGAGGAGGGCGACGGGCCACCTCCGCCGGAAATGGCCGATGAGGAGGATGCGAGGTGGCGTCGGGCGCAGTGGGCGCAACTGCTGTGGGTCGTGCATGCCGCCGGCCTGCTGATCGCGGGCGGCGTGATCACGTTCATCGGCATGACCTCGGTTTTTGTCAGCGAGGATTTGGGATTCCTCTGTTTCACCGCGCAGGAGGCGCAGGCGCTCGGTGAAAAAATGATCGGAGTGATTGCGCATGACCGCGCCTCGCTGGGCGGGATGCTCCTCGCGTCGGGAGTGGCGATGCTGCTGCCGGTGCTCTGGTGTTTCCGGCGCGGCGGCCGATGGCTGTGGTGGGCGATCGCGGGGTTAGGGATTCCCGCCTACGGAGCCTCGCTCGGCATGCACTGGGCCGTCGGCTATACCGACTGGCGACATATCGTGCCGGCTCTGGCCGGGCTGCTGCTCTGGGCGGGCGGGCTTCTTCTCAGCCGGGGCTATTTGTGCGAAAAAGCGGAGCAGGCATGAAGGATCGAGCGCTTTGCGCTCGAAACGGGCGTCCGCAAGGAACGCCCCTACATTCGAAAATCAGTGCCGGCCCTTGAAGGTCAGCTCGGCGATGCCGCTTTTGTCGAGGGTGCCGAGGCCGAGGGCGGTCATGCGGTCGTATTGCTGCTTGGTGGCGACGGAGAGGGGGAGAGTCAGGCCGGCGTTCTCGGCGAGGCGGACGGCGATGGTGGTGTCCTTGGCGGCGTGGGCGGCAGAGAAGTAGCAGTCGTGGGCGCGGTTCTGCATGTCCTCGCCGTCGGTCTTGAGGACCTGGGAATTCGCGCCGGTCTGGGCGAAGACTTCGCGGAGAATGTTGAGGTCGAGGCCCAGCGCCTGGCCGAGTCCGAGGCCCTCGGCGAGGCCGGCGGTGTTGATGTTCATCACCAGGTTCACGAGCGCTTTCACCTGCGCGGCGGTGCCGGCGGGGCCGATGTAGCGCAGGGCGGAGCTCAGCTTTTCCAGGATCGGCTGCATTTGCCGGAAAACGGATTCCGCTCCGCCGCACATGAGGTAGAGCGTGCCGTTGCGCGCCTGGGGAATCGAGGAGGCCATGCAGGCTTCGAGCGTGGCGGCGCCGACGCGCGCGGCGCGGCGCTCGAGCTCGACGTGCACGGCGGGCGTGAGGGTCGCGCAGTTGATGAAGGTCTTTCCCTTGGCCGCGGTCAGGAGCGAATCGCCGGTTTCGCCGAAGAGCGAAAGCTGGGCGGCGTCATCGGAGACGACGGTGAACACGACGTCGGCTGCGGCCGCGACGTCAGCCAGCCGGGTGACGGCGGGAACGCCGAGTTCGGTCGCCAGGCTTTGGGCGAGCGCACGATCAAGATCGTACAACGCGGTGAGCGTGTGGCCGGTGTCTTTCAGCCGACGCGCCATGTTGCCGCCCATGCGGCCGAGTCCGACGAAACCGATTTTGAGAGAGGGCATGATGATGGGTGGGAGAACAGGTTTGGGCTTTCAGCGGCTAAGGTCGAAGAAAAGAGAGAAGGAGCTTCGGCTTCGGACAAGGACGGTGCCTGCGATGGCAATGACTTGAAGGTGGCCGTCGACCTCCGGGCGACGGAGGAGCGTGTCAGTTCGTCGATTTGTCGCAGCGGAATCGAACACCGCCGCCCGGAGGTCGGCGGCCACCTAGGAGTCGGTGGCACCTGGATGCAGCCGCAAAAAAAGCGCTTCGTCGGGTGACGAAGCGCTTTTGGCGAAAGAGAGAGTGCGGCTTAGAGCGCGGTCAGGATGTCGTTGAGCGTTTTGCTCGGGCGCAGCGCGGCGGAGGCTTTCTTGTCGTCCGGCTGGTAGTAGCCTCCGATGTCGGTGGGCTTGCCCTGCACGGCGATCATCTCCTGCACGATCTGCTTCTCGGCGGCGGTGAGCTTCTCGGCGATCGGTGTGAAGATCTTTTTCAGCTCGGCGTCCTTGGTCTGCGCCGCGAGGGCCTGGGCCCAGTACAGGCAGA
>CALFNJ010000140.1 GCA_937902865.1 uncultured Opitutaceae bacterium | reverse complement strand
CACCCTGCGCGGAGCCGGCAGTCAGGCTTACAAGACGGTCACGGTCCGCGTGAGCGCTGCCAGCGCCGGGAACCTGCAGCTGACTTTGGCCTACACCGTGCCCAACGCCTCGTGGACGCCGACCTACGACGCCCGCCTGCGCAGCGCCACGCGCGCGGTCGATCTCACGTATTTCGGCGTCGTCCGGCAGAATACGGGTGAAGATTGGACCGACGTGGCACTGACGCTTTCGACCGCGCGTCCCTCGCTCGGAGGCGCGGCGCCGACACTGCGGACCTGGTGGCTGGATCTGCCGCCGGCGGTCCGGCCGGCCGCCCCAGGGGTCACACTGAATCCCTTCGAAGCCGATGCGAGCAAGGACAAGGGCTACTACGCCGAGAACACGCTCGCCGGCTCCCGCCTGCGGACGAATGTCGCTGATCTCGCGAGCTCCATCACAGTCGTGACCAAGCAGCAGATGGACGATGCCGGCGCGCTGAACGTCAACGACGTGTTCATGTACGAAGCCGGCAGCGCGACGGCTGCCGTGAACCGAGGCGTGACCAGCGCCACATTTCATATCGCCGCACCGACGTGGCTCCCGAGCAACAACTCGACCCAGAAAGTCGCCATCGCCACCACCACGCTCGCCACGAAACTCGATTACGAGGCGGTGCCGAAACTGCGTGAGGCGGCATTTCTCCACGCGGCCGCGGTCAACACGACGGATTATCCGCTGCTCGGCGGAACGATGAACACCTTCCTCGACGACGTCTTCGTCGCCGCCAGCAGCCTCAAGACGGTGATGCCCGGCGAAAAGCTCGAGCTCGCCCTCGGCGCTGACGAAGGCATCGCGATCAAGCGCCGCGTCGTGCAGCGTTTCGCGGAAGGCACCGGACTCACCAACAGCGGCCGGCGCGTCACCTACGAGTTCGTCATCACCGTCACGAACAACAAGAAGACCCCCGAGAGCGTCACCTTCCGGGAACCGCTGCCCGTGTCGCGCAACGAGAAGATCGTGGTCAAGCTGCTGGCGCCGCAGGAGCGCGAGCTCGGCACTCCGGAAAAACCGCGCGAGATCACGCGCGAGGCCGACGGCCATCTCGCCTGGCGCCTGGAGCTCAAGCCGGGAGAGAAGCGTGAGATCCCGCTGAAGTTCAGCGTGGATTATCCGAACGAAGTGACGGTCGCCGGCCTCGAGTGACGGAGCATCGCGGCATTCGATCGAAACCTTCCGAGCCGCTGAATTCAGAAGCCATGAAGCCAGGAGTTTTTTTGTGGCTTCCTGGCTTCCGAATTATTCTCCGCGCGCGGCAAAAAGAAGGTAGGGCGAGGCGTCCCCGCCGAGCCGCGGCTCACCGGGACGGTTCGCCCTACCCCGGAGTCGGGTCAGAGACCCGCCCTACTTCGCGCGGCCTTTTCCGTTTCCCGTGCATTTGGTCTGAGATTTCCGCGCATAAAAAACCACGGCGCGATAAAAACGCCGTGGTCGAGAAGGTTGAACTTCAGAAATCAGGAAGCTGGAGCCCGGAGCTTCGACCTCCGTTCCTGATTTCCTGCGTTCCAGATAAATGAATCAGAACGGAGTTCAGAAGTGGAAGTTCACGCCGGCCGTGTACTCGAGGTTATGATCCTCGTCGATCTGCGCCCCGAGGCTCGCGCCCCACTCGCGCGTCACGCGGTAAGTCGCCTTCACGCCGTAATCCCACACGCGGTCATGCAGGTGCGGAGCTTCCTGGTAGGTGATGAGCGGCGTGACGACCAGCGCCGGCCGCACCTGCAGTTCGAAACCCGCGCCGAGCACGTAGGTGAAGGAGTCGATCGTGCTGCCTCCCGCCTTCTGCCACACCCAGCCGGGATTGGCTTCGAGGAACGGACGACCCCAGGCCATCGGGACATAGGCCGTCAACGGCACCATCAGCTCCTGCTGGCGCGCATGCTGGCCGAACGCGCTGCCGGTGAGCCAATCATACGCCAGGCCGACGTCCCAGCCGGGTGCGATCGGATTGTTGGCGGCGAATCCGTAGCGGTGAAAAACCGACGGCGGACCGTCGACGTGGTGGATGTAGCCAAAATCCAAGGTGTAATAGTGCTGGCCGATCAGGCCGTAGTCGCCGCCCATGGTGCTCGAACTCGACAGGCTCGTGCTCGCCGTCGGCACGGGGACCTGGGTCGGATTCTGGTTCTGAGCCTGCGCCGCCGTGGCCAGGCCGAGCGTCAGCGCCGCCGCCAAAGCGAGACCGCCCTGGAGCTTGCTAAGTCGAAGTCGGAGTTGGGTTTTCGTGTAGTTCATGATGGTGCCTGTTTGTTTTCTTTCTGGTTGGTGGGTTGTTTGCTTGAGCACGCGGCCAGGCCGCGCCGGCGCCATGGACCGCAGCGGCCCGAAGAGTTCCCCGGGCGGGTTTTTCCACGGAGGACTTGCGCAACTCCCGGACGGGCTACAGCGTTGGTAGCCATGAAATTCCGTCCCCTCCTCACCCTCAGCATCCTTTCCGCCATGCTGTTCTCGTTCGCCAAGGCCGAGTCGCTCAAAGTGGGCGATGCCGCGCCCGCCGTTTCCGGCGTCACCGATTCCGGTTCCACGCTCAATCTGGGCGATGTCTACAAGAAGAACACCTACACGGTCGTCTTCTTCTACCCGAAGGCTCTCACCGGTGGCTGCACCAAGCAGGGCTGCTCCCTCCGCGACGCCAGCACCGAGCTCGCCAAGAAGGGCGTGGCGATCGTCGGCGTGAGCGTCGACCCGATCGAAAAGCAGAAGGAGTTCAAGGATCTCAACCACTTCCCCTACCCGCTGATCGCCGACACCGACAAGATCGTCGTCAAGGCCTTCGGTCAGGCGGGCACCGGCCTGGCTTCCCGCGAGTGCTACGTCATCCGCGACGGCAAGGTGGTCTACAAGGACTCCGGCGTGACCGACCAGCAGGGCCAGAACGTTCTCGCGTTCATCAACTCGCAGAAGAGCTGAACCCTCTGAGCCGGCGTTTCGCCGCTCATTTCATTCTCCCAACGCCGCCCAGTTCGCCGGGCGGCGTTTTTGTTTTAGCAGTGCCGGAAGGTGGGGCGCGTTATCCTTAACGCGCCGGTTGTGCTCAGCCGGTGGTGATACGCGGACGGAGGTTTCGGCGCGTTAGGGACAACGCGCCCTACCCTTCGGATCTTTGCCGCCATCCGGGGAACGCCCGCCGCCTACAACTCGTCATCGTGCGCGGTGGGCAAGGCGGGAGCGGTCGGATTTTCACGGGCGCGTTTGACCCAGTCCGTGATCAGCGACCGTTGCGTGCGCAGTTGTGATGGCCACGGCGCGGCGACCAGATCGATCACCCGCAGCTTGCCATCCACACACTGGGCAAAGTTGCGCGCGTGCAAATCCGCGATCAGCCACGGTTCATCGTCGAAGAAAATGATTCTCGGGTGATCGCGATCCGCGCGAAGAAAACGCGAAGGAATCGGAATCAGCTGCTTCGGCAGCTCCTCCGCCATGTTCATGCCGTGAGGCAGGACATTGCCGAGCGTCTGCTTGACCAGGAGGATCCCCTCCGGCGTGACGCCAATGATCTCCGTCGGCATCCCGATTTCGTGGATCAGCAGCAGTTTCAAGAGAAGCAGCCGATAACTCCCCGGGACCGCCGTCGCCTTGATTTCATGCTCGTCGCTTTCGGCGAAATGAAACGTGGCGCCGATCTCGCCTCCCTCCCGAAAGAAATAAAATTTGTAGATCGAGCGGTCCGGCCCTTCGAAGGCCAGGGCTTCAACTCCTCCGCCCACGCGAAACAGGTGAACCGTGTTCACATCGAGCGGCGCATCGCCGGCGGCATCGAAACCGAACACGTCCAGGCCGATCAGCGGCAGGCACCGGCGGAATTCCCTCAGCGCCGCGCCAAAGCGCGCCCAGGCGCCACCCGACATTTCCAGCAGGCTTACTTCGTCTTCCGGGAGTCGGACGAAGTCACGGTCTTGATCTGCACGGATATCGCATTCCCCTGCTGCTTCGACCAGGAGATCGAGCGCCCGAAGTCTTTGCCGGTGATCGCCCAGAAGTGCTTCTCGCTCCGCTGGGCTGGGGAGATTTTCCCCTTTGAGGGCGGTCTTCCTTCCGGTGAGTGGGTCTTGCATGGATCCGCCATGGAAAAAAAATCGGTGGCGTCAGACGGGAACGCAACTCCTGTTTGCCCACAAGATATTCGCACGGAAATTTTCCGTGAAACTACCCCGCCTTTTGCTGCGTTACGGCCGCGGCCGTGGGCGGCACCTTGGCGACGATCATCTTGTCCACGCGCCGCCGATCCATGTCGGCCACCTCGAAGCGCCAGCCCGCCCAATCAAAATAATCTCCCGCCGTGGGAATGCGTCCGAACTGCGTGACCACGAAACCGCCCAGGGTTTGAAAATCGGCGTCGGTTTCGTGCGGCAGCGTCGAGGGCAGTCCGAGCAGCGACTTGAGCTCGCCCGTCGCCAGCGTGGCGTCGATCAGCCACGAGCCGTCCTCGCGCCGTTTCGCCTCGGGCTGCTGACGCTTTCCGGCTTCCGGCAGATCGCCCACGATCGCCTCGAGCACGTCGATCAAGGTCACCAGGCCCTGCACCGCGCCGAACTCATCGGTCACGATCGCCGTGTGCTTGCCGGTCTTCTTGAACTGCTCGAGCAGCTGGATCGCGTTCAACGACTCCGCCACGAGCAGCGGCGGAACGAGGAGATTCTTCAGCGTCGTCGGGAGGCCGATGGCGGAATGCGCCCAGAGCGCCTTGACCGACACCATGCCGGCCACCTGGTCGCGATTCGACTGATAAACCGGGAAATACGAGTGGCCGCTGGTCACGATCTTGCGCCAGTTGATCTCGTCGGAGTCGTCCAGGTTGAGGAAAACGATCTTCGGCCGCGGCGTCATCAGCGCCGTCACCGGCAGTTGGTCGAGTCCGAGCACGCCTTCGACCATTTCCTTTTCCGCGTGATGGAAGACACCCGCGTGCAGGCCCTGCTCGATCAGGGCGCGGACTTCATCGTCTCCGACGCTTTCCTCGGGCGGCCGGGTGCGCAGCCGGATCAGGCGCACGACTCCATTGGTACCGAGCTCGAAGATCCGCAGCAGCGGCGCCGCCAGCCAGGCGAGGCCGCGCATCGTGCCGGCGAGAAGCGCGGCGGTCTTTTCGGGATGGGCCAGGCCGATCCGCTTCGGCACCAGTTCGCCGAACAGCAGCATGAAGAAAGTCAGTCCGAGCGCGACCACCGCCGCCGCCAGCGCCCCGGCATAAGCCGCCACGGTCGGAAACTGCGCCAGCCAGCCGGCGAGCCGTGACGCCAGACTCGCGCCGGCGAGCACGCCCGCGATCATGCTGCTCAGCGTCAGCCAGAATTCCACGAGCGCGAGAAACCGCGCCGGCTGCTCCGTGAGCGCCAGCGCCTGGGCCGCGCCCACGTCACCCTCGCTCGCCAGCTCGCGCAGCCGTCCCTTGCGGGCCGAAACCACCGCGGTCTCCGCCATCGCCAACAAGCCGTTGGCCAAGACCAACAGGCCCAGGATGATCAGTTCGACGGAGATGCTCAGCATAGCGGGACCCGGACGCTATGCCGCCTCTTTTTTGAAGCAACCCCAACCCACGTCCACCGAGGCCAAACCCCACCCAAATCCACCGCCTAAACAACCCTCCTGTAACCTATTGGGTTACGTTAAGCAAAAGACGGGATCTGCTGAGATCTCGCGGATTTCGGCGCACGCGAAGGCCCGTCGATCCCAATCCGTCTCGCGCAGAGGCGCAGAAACACAGAGTTCCGATCCTTGATCTTTAGGGGCGGGCCCAAAGGACGCCCCTCCATCCGAGGTGGGGCGGATTATCCTTAATCCGCCGTAACCGTCATCCGCGTTCCACGACCAACGGAGCCAAACCGGCGCGTTAGGGATAACGCGCCCCACCTTCGATCCGCTCC
>CALFNJ010000139.1 GCA_937902865.1 uncultured Opitutaceae bacterium | reverse complement strand
ACTTGTAGGCAATCGCCCAACGCGGGGCCTTGTCCGTCGTGCCCGCTGTGCGCTGGTCCTCGAAACGGTCGAGCTTCACCACCGCGCCGTCCGTGCCGTAGGCAAAACCGCGCCGCAGGGCGTCAAGTTCGCCGATCGCCGCCCAGGCTTCGTCGATCCCGCGCACGCGCCAGATCTTTTCCACGACCGGCAGCTTCCAGGCCTTCAGCGCCTCGTGCAGTTCCACCTGGGAGCTCAGCACCGCCGGTTCACAATAACCGAGACTGTAGAGCACGATGTCCAGGCGGCGGCGCGCCACTTCCGCGGAATCGAGCAGCTTGATCGTGCCGGCCGCGACATTGCGCGGATTCGCATACAGGTCCTCGCCCGCGGCGGCGCGCTCGGCGTTGATGCGCTCGAACTCGGCCATCGTCATGTAGATCTCCCCGCGGATCTCCACCACCCGCGGCACCGGATGCGCGGCGCTCTTCGCCAGCGTCTTCGGCAGCGCGGCGATCGTCAGCGCGTTCACCGTGACATCATCACCCACGTCGCCGCGGCCGCGCGTGACGGCGCGGACCAGTCGGCCGTCCTCGTAGGTGAGGCTCACCGCCAGTCCGTCGATCTTCGGCTCGACCGTGTAGTGCAGGTCATCCGTGCCGAGCAGTCGCACGAGGCGGGCGTGAAAGCCACGCAGCTCCTCCTCGCTGTAGGTGTTGTCGAGGCTGAGCATCCGCTGCCGGTGCGCGACCTCCTTGAAGCCCTGGACCCGGTCGTCACCCACGCGCTGCGTCGGCGAATCGGCGGTCGCGAACTGCGGCCACGCCGCCTCGAGGTCGGACAGCTCACGCTTCAGCCGGTCGTAATCGAAGTCGCTGATCTCCGGCGCGGTCCCGCGGTAATAAAGCTCGTCGTGATGCGCGACCTGCTTCCGCAGGGCGGCGATGCGTGGCTGGGCCTCGGCCGGAGTCATGACCCCGAGCTTGGCGCGACCTCCGCGGGTTTTTCAATCCGGCGCTTGCGCTCCAGCCTCGTTTCCAGCCACCGCCGGTAGCGCGGCCACAGCGTGTAGAGCAGCACCGCCAGCGCCGCGCCCGAGGTATCCGCCACCCAGTCCGCCACCTCGACCGAGCGTCCCGGCGTGAAACTTTGATGCCATTCGTCCGAAATCCCGTACAGCGAGGCCGCCAGCAGCGCGAACACCGCCGCCCGCCAGCCCCGGCCCAGGCGGCAGAGCAGCGTCGCGAGCAGGCCGTAGACGCCAAAATGCGCGACCTTGTCGATGTGGCTGATGTCCGGCTCCGCGATCTGCGACCGCGTTGAAGCGATGAAAATCCCCACCGCCAGCACGACCGGCCACACCCAGGCACGGTGCAGACGGCGGGAAGGCGGCGAACTCATCTTGTCCATCGGCGGAAGAAACTTCGCCGCGCGCAACGGCGAAAAGCGGAGAGATTCCGGATCGAGCCACCGGGAATTATCCCATTTTGGATTTTCGATTTTGGATTATCGCGCGCCCCGCATGCATTGAAGCCCATCGTCGAAAAGGCCGAACGACGGTCTCCGCCGAGCCGCGCGCATCGAGACGGTTCGCCCGACCCCAAGCATCTCCGACGATAGATCAGCTCTGCGTCTCCGTGCCTCCGTGGTGAAAATTCAGGGTTCGGCAGGATTCGACTTGCACCTAATGACTACATGTGTAGTCCTAGGACTACAAACTTGAGCAAAGAAAGGATTTTCAATGACCAACGCGCCGAAAATCACCGATACGGAATGGGAAATCATGCGAGTGATCTGGGCCCGCCACCCGCTCACTGCGTTCGAGATCATCGAGCAGCTCGTCGCCCACGATGCCGCGTGGCATCCGAAGACCGCCCGCACGCTGCTCGCGCGGCTGGTGAAGAAGGGCGCTCTTCGCTACGAGGCGCGCGGCCGGGTCTATTTCTATGAACCGCTCGTCACCGAGCGCGACTGCATCACGACGGCCAGCGAATCGTTCCTCGACCGGGTCTTCGGCGGTTCTCTCCAGCCGATGCTCGCCCACTTCGTGGAGCAGCGCTCGCTCAGCGAGCAGGATCTCGCCGAGTTGCGCCAACTGCTGGCCGACGCCCCTCAGAAGGAACGGGCCAAAACCAAACCGAAAAAATGAACCCCACCGCTTTCCTGCCCCATCTCTTCCGCACCTCAGCGCAGGCTGGCGTGCTCGTGCTGGTCATCCTTTTCGCCCAGTGGCTCTTCCGCCGCCAGCTCAGCCCGCGCTGGCGCTGCGCCCTCTGGCTGCTCCTCGTGGTGCGCCTCGTTCTGCCTTGGTCGCCCACCAGTCCCACCAGTCTGTTCAACCTGCTGCCGGCTTCGGCGACCGCTGTCGCCCCGTCGGCGCCCGAGATCCCGACTTTCACTCTTCAGACCAAGTCGGCCACGCCCGCCGCCCACGACGCTCTTCCGCCGGCCGACCGGGTCGCGCCGCCGGTCGCTCCCGCGTCGCTGTCGGATGCTCCGACTCCGGCCGCCGCCGAACCCGCGTCAATCCAGTCCGAGACGCGTACCTCAGACTCCTTCTCTTCTCCCACGCCTGCAGGAGCCCGTCCCGTTTTCGATCGCGCATTCTCGGGAAGGGAGATCGCCGCCGGAATCTGGCTGGCCGGAGTGATGACCTGGAGCGCGCTCGTCGTCGGATCGACGCTACGGCTGAATCGCCGCCTCCGCTCGTCTCGTCCGCTCCAGGACAACACCGCGCAGGCCATTCTCGATCAATGCCGGCAACAACTTGGCATCACGGCGAATCCGGTGCTCGTCGAAAGCGACGTCATTTCCAGTCCGGCGCTCTATGGCGTCTTCCGCTCCCGCCTCCTGCTGCCGCGGGGATTCACTGAAAGCTTTTCCCCCGCTCAGCTTCGCCTCGTTTTCGGCCACGAGCTCGCCCACCTCCGCAGCCGGGACCTGTTGCTCAACTGGCTGGTCGCCGGTCTGAAGGCGATCCACTGGTTCAATCCTCTCATCTGGATCGGCTTCTCCCGCTGGCGCGCGGACCGTGAGCTCGCCTGTGATGCGGCGGTGCTCGAGGCCGTCGGCGCTGATCAAAACCAGGAGTACGGCGCGACCATTCTCCGTCTCCTCGAGACCTTCACCCGCCGCGCACCGCTGCCGGGGTTCGTCGGCATCCTCGAGGACAAGAGCCGATTGCGCCGCCGGCTCGAAATGATCGCGCAATTCCAGCCGAGTTCACCCTGGCCCCTTAGTTCTATGACGCTGATCGCCGGCATCGCCGCGCTTTGTCTGACGGAGGCGCGCAGTGTCGTGCCCTCGATGGCGCCGCTGCCCTCCCTTCGCACCGCTTCCGCCAGGCCCCAGCACCTTGCGCCGCTCGCGTCCGAGTTCGTCCGGACTTTGCCACCTCCGGCCGACGTCTCTTCTTCTCCGGCTGCTGCCGCGTCTGTGGTCAGCTCAGTCCCGGACGCTCCTTCCGTCGCCACGATTGTGACCACCGACATCAGCGCACCAGCGGGTCAAGCGGACACAAATTCTCCCTCCTCCGCGATCGCGGTGAATCCCGCTCCGGCTTCGCCGAAGCTCACGGCGCTCGCATCGAGCACGCCACCGCCAGCAGCGGCTACCGCGCCAGCCAAGCCAGCATCCACCGCGAACCTGGCGGAGCCCAAAACGCCGCCGCTTCCTCCCGCGCCCGCATTGACGATTTTCGTCGTGGGCGACTCCCTCGCCGCCGATCTCCAGGAGCCGGGCGACGGCTGGGCCAACGCCCTGAGCCGCTATTTCAATCCCGCCCAAGTCGGAGTGCACAACGCCTCCCGCGCCGGCTTCAGCAGCCGCACCTACCGGACGCTCGGCGAGTGGGATCGCGTCCTGGCACAGGTTCACGCCGGCGACATCGTGCTGCTCCAATTCAACGAAAACGAGGCGCAGCCGCTGACCGTCCCCAAGTCGGCCGGCACGCTCCCCGGTGTCGGTGAGGAAACGCAGGAGGTCGTCCAAGCCGACGGCACGCGCGAAGCGGTCCACACGCAGGGCTGGTACCTGCGCCGCGACATCGGGGATCTGCGAAGCAAGGGAGCCACTCCCATGCTCCTGACCTCGACGCCCACGAACGCCTGGAATTCCTATGAGGAAGTCAGCCACGGACATTGGAAGGACGTTCCCGCTGCTGGAGAAAGCTCCGAAAACAAAACCACGTTGGCGGTCGGCGCGGACCAGAAAGTGCCGGTCATCGATCTCGCCCGATTGGGTTATCTGCACTACCGGTTGATGGGCCGTGAGCTGGTCGAGCGTCTGTTCCAAACGGCCAGCCAACACCCCAACCGTTATGGGGCGGATCTCGACGCCTATTTGCTCGTCTCCGGACTCAAGGGCGTTTCCAACCTGGCCCAGCGCCGGATCTGGTCACCCGAAGGCGTGCTAGTCATTCCCGCGACGACTCGGGTGAACATTCCGATCGAAACCACTTGGTATGATATCAATCCGCAATTGTCCGACCGCCATCCGACCGGAGAACCCATTCGGGCCATCGCGACCACCCTCAATCCCGGGCCAAATTTCACCTCACTCTACAGCGATGCTCCGCTGACTGACGTCGGCGCGCAGCCGGCCAACGATGCCCTTCCCACGATCTTCATGATCGGAGACGAGGCCGTCCGGAGCGGACGCGGCATTGGTGCGGGCAACCAATGGGGCTGGGGCGACTTGCTCTCCACCTATCTCGACGCGGGTAAGGTCAATCTGGCGGTACGCGGTGTCACCGGTGCCAGTAGCCGCAATTTCATCACCCAAGGCACCTGGGCGGGAGTTCGCCAATGGATGCAGCGCCGCGACATCGTCCTGATCGAATTTGGCCATTACGAATCCACGCCGATCGACGATCCGACGGGACGCGGAGTCGTGCCCGGTACGGGCCGCAAGACCGCCGAGACAGCTGAGTTTCCCCACACCCGAAATCTCGACACCCGCAACATTCACCACGGCCGCGAGACAGTCTACACTTACGGCGCTTATCTTCGGATGTACGCGGGGGACGCGAGGAAGAGCGGTGCGCAGCCGATCCTAGTCTCACCCACACCGCGCAACCAGTGGAAGGATGGCAAGATCGTCCGCGATTCCGAATTGGTCCGACAGACCGCTGAGGTTGCGAAGGAGTCGGGCATTCCCTTCTTCGATCTCAACTCACTGCTGGCCGACCAGTATGACGCGATGGGCCAACCGGCCGCGAAGCGCTGCTTCGCCGATCCGGCCTTTGTCACCAACTACGGCGGAGCCAGGCTTGCCGCTGAAGCCATCGTGAAGCTGCTGCTCGTGCAAAGCCCGGTGCGCATCCAGAATTTCCTTAATCCCACCATCGCCTTCAGGCGCATGGGACAGCCACTTCAGA
>CALFNJ010000138.1 GCA_937902865.1 uncultured Opitutaceae bacterium | reverse complement strand
GTACGACATCGGCACGCTGCCGCCCAAGCCGAAGCTGGACAACATCGTCGTCCTCGAGGAGTCCACCACCAACGGCTACCGCACCCGCTCGGTGCGCCTCGAGTACGGCCCCGAGCACAAGGCCACGACCCAGGTGACGGTCACGCTGCCGCCCGGGCCCGGTCCGTTCCCCGTGCTGATCAACGGCGCGAGCTTCGCCTCGCTGCTGCGCCGCGGCTACATTTCCTGCAGCTACTCGGGCAGCGTCGACCAGACGTCGAACCTGCCGCAGCTCTATCCCAACTACGATTTCGCGACGATGGGCCAACGCGCGTGGACCGCGCAGCTTGTCGTCGACTACCTCCTCACGCTGCCCGAGGTGGACAAGGGCAGGATCGCGATCACCGGTTACTCCCGCGAGGGCAAGATGGCCACGATCGCCGCCGCGATGGACGACCGCATTGCCGCCGTCGTCGCCGGCAGCACGGGCGTCGGCGGCATCCTGCCGTGGCGCCTGTCCGGCGAACGCGGCACGGGCGAGGGCATCGAGACGACCACGCGCATGTTTCCGCTCTGGTTCGCCCCGCGACTCCGTTTCTTCTCCGGTCGCGAGGATCGCCTCCCGATCGATGCGAACCTGCTCGTGTCGATGATCGCCCCGCGCGCGATCCTGATGGAATACGGCCTCAACGACGAGGTCTCGAACACCTGGGGCAGCGAGCAGACCTACAAGTCCGCCGTCAAGGTGTACGACATGCTCGGCCAGCATGACCGCATCGGCATTCTCCGCGTGCCCGGTTTCCACGGCGCGAACGACACCGACGCCTGTCTCGACTGGCTCGACATCCAGTTCGGCCGTTCGACGCGGACCTGGACCAACAATTTCCTCTATCACTGGGATTTCGCCGAGTGGACCAAGCTGAGCCACGAGGCCGTGAATCTCTCCAAGTTCCCGAAGGGGAATCCCGACCTGCTCGCTTCCGCGGGCGGCGCGCCGGTGTCGACGCCGGCGGACTGGGAGAAAAAGACGGCAGCGATCCGCGACAACGTCCTCTGGGCGCTGGGCGACGCCGCGCCGGTTCCGCCCGCGCCCGCGGGCCGCGGTTTTGCCGGACGCGCTGGCGCCGGTCCGGCTCCCGGGCCGACGGTGATTGCGAAGGGCGGGGTGGGGAATCCTGGCCAGCTTCTGCCCGATGTGCCCGCCTGGGTGATCGGACGCGGCGGCCAGGAATTCGGCTGGCTCGAGCCCGAGAAGAACCAGGTGGATTCGCGCAAGTTCCGCTTCGGTTCCGGACTCAGCGGCGACTTCTATTATCCCGCCAACACGCCGGCGAACACCAAGCTGCCGACGGTCATCTTCCTGCACGGCTACAGCTATCCGCTCGGCTACATGTGGGTCTATCGGCGCGACCTCCATCCGATCCTCGCGCTCGTGAAGGCCGGCTATGCGGTGCTCGCCTACGATCAGTGCGGCTTCGGCAGCCGCATGAACGAGATCGGGCCGTTCTACGATCGTTACCCGCACTGGTCGCAGCTCGGCCGCATGGTCGAGGACGCGCGCAGCGCGATCGATGCGCTGCAGAAGGACGCGCTCGTCGATCCGAACAACATCTCGCTCTTCGGCTATACGCTGGGCGCCGCGGTCGGCCTCCACACCGCCGCGCTCGATCCGCGCGTGAAGGGCGTGGTCGCCGTCGCCGGCTTCACCCCGATGCGCACGGACACGCCCGACAAGGGCACGTCCGGCACCGGTCGCTACAGCGAGGCCCGCGGCATCGAGCCGCGGCTCGGCTTCTTCGTGGGACACGAGGCGCAGATTCCCTACGATTATTCCGAGCTCATCGGCATGATCGCGCCGCGGCCCGTGCTCGTGGTGCAGCCGCAGCTCGACCGCGAGGCCACGCCGGCCGACGTCGCCGCCGCGGTCGAACAGGCCCGCAAGGTTTACTCGCTCTACGGCGCTTCGGCCAAGCTCAGCCTCGATGCTCCGAATGACATCGCCCGCCTGCCCACCGCGACGCAGGACCGCGCGATCCAATGGATGCGGCAGAACTTCTGACGCGTTCCTTTTTCTCCCCTCTGCAGCGCTCTCGTTTCCGACCCCCCTTACGACAATGAAAGCTACCCTGAAAACAATCGCAGCCGTCACGGTTCTCGCCGTCGCCGGCTTTGCGCCCGCCGGACGCCTCTCGGCCGCGGCGGCGTCCGCGCCGGTGACCGTCAAGGAAGACGCCACGGCTTACACGCTCGACAACGGACTGGTCGCGGCCCGGGTCGACAAGAGTTCGGGCGACCTCGTGTCGCTGAAGTACAAGGGCGTTGAAATGCTGGCGACGATCTACGGCGCCGACGGCATGCCCGACCTGAAGATCGATCCGCCTGGCCAGAACACGCGTGGCGGCGGCGGCGGGTTCAACGATCACCAGTACGGCTTCTGGTCGCACGACGCGATGGGGCCGCGCGACACCGGCCTGCCGACCGCGACCGTCACGATCGATCCCGCCAGGAACGGCGGCGAACGCGGCGAGGTCTCGGTCAAGGGCATCTCCAATGGCCGCAAGATGGGCACCGGCCCGGGCTCGAATCCGCAGGGCAATCTGGCCGTCGACATCGAGATCCGCTACGCGCTCGGACGCGGCGAGTCCGGCGTCTACACTTACTCGATCTGGGAGCACCAGCCACAGTACCCGCTGGCGATGAGCACCGAGGCCCGCTTCTGCTTCAAGCTGAACGACACGTTTGACTGGATGCTCGTCGACGAGAATCCGCACCGGAACAAGCTCTACCCGAAAGAGGCCCACGAGAATAAATACGACTATACGACGAACCAGTTCGACCATCGCGCGTTCGGCTGGGCCAGCACGGCGACGAAGACCGCCTGCTTCATCGTCAATCCGTCGATGGAGTACATGAGCTCGGGCCCGATGAAGATCGAGTTCCTCTGCCACCGCGACACGAACCAGGTCGCCGCGCCCACCGTCCTGAATTACTGGCGCAGCAGCCACTACGGCGGCTCGTCGCTCAACATCGCCGCGGGCGAACACTGGACCAAGGTCATTGGGCCGTTCCTGATCTACATGAATTCCGGCTCCGATCCGCAAACGCTCTGGAAGGACGCGCTGGCGCAGGTCGACCGCGAGAGCGCCAAGTGGCCGTATGCCTGGGTCAAGGGTGTCGATTATCCGACGCGCGACCAGCGCGGCACGGTCAAGGGCCAGCTCGCGCTCGTCGATCCGCAGATGGCCGGCGCGAAGATGTCGCGCCTGCTCGTCGGTCTCGCGCATCCGGCCTACATGCCGGCCGGTCCGGCGCCCGGACCCAACGCGAACGGCCCGCGCCAGATGGTCGATTGGCAGAATGACGCCAAGAACTACGAGTTCTGGACCCGTGGTGATGCCCAGGGCCGGTTCACCATTCCGAATGTCCGCCCGGGCACCTACACGCTGCACGCGATCGCAGACGGCGTGCTCGGCGAGTACACGCAGGCCGAGATCACCGTCGAGGCCGGCAAGACCGTTGACCTGAGCAAGATCACCTGGACCCCGGTCCGCCGCGGCAAGCAGATCTGGGAGATCGGCGTGCCCAACCGCACCGCCACCGAGTTCTTCAAGGGCGACGATTACTTCCACGACGGCATGCCGCTCCTCTACGCCACGCTCTTCCCGCACGACATCAACTACGTGATCGGCAAGAGCGACTATCGGAAGGACTGGTACTACCAGCACGTCCCGCACGCCGACCAGAAGTCGATCGACGCGCAGGCCGCCTGGGCGGCTGAGCGCGCCGCGGCGCAGGCCGCTCCGCGCCCGGCCACACCTCCGCCCGCTCCGGTGGCTGCCGGCGGCGCGCCCGCGGCCGGCGCCCGGCGTGGCGGCGGCGGCGGACTGTTCGGCCCGACCGCGGTCGGCGCCGCGACGCCGCGCACGATCACGTTCGACCTCGCCAAGGCTCCCGCCGGCGGCACGGCGACGCTGCGCCTCGCCATCTGCGCGACCGGCAGCCAGTCGCTGCAGGTCGCCGTCAACGGCAGCGGTGCCGGTGACGCGGGTCGCCTCACGGGCGACGCCACCTTCGGCATGGGCAACGGCATCCAGGGCATCTGGTACGAGCGGGAAATCCGCTTCGACGCCAAGATGCTCAAGGCCGGCACCAACACGATCACGCTGACCGTCCCCGCCGGGCCGGTCACCGGTGGCATCATCTACGACTACCTCCGCCTCGAGCTGGATGAGTCGATGCGCACCGCCGCCAACAACTAACGAACGACTGAAGTTCGCCCACGGAACACACGGAAGACACGGAAAATTCGGAGCCCGAAAATCGGTCCGATCCTTCCGTGTCATCCGTGTGTTCCGTGGGCCATCCCTCTGAAAGGATTTTATGAATTCCCTGCTGCGTTTTGCATTTTGCGGTTTGGTTTCCGTGGCCGCTTTCTCCACCGCCCGGGCTCAGCGTGGTGCGGTTTCGCTCCGCGAGGATGCGGCGACGTACACGCTCGATAACGGCATCGTCACCGCGATCGTCGCGAAGGACTCCGGCGACATGGTGTCGTACAAATACAAGGGCATCGAGATGCTCGCCACGTTCGAGAAGCCCGATGGCTCGCCCGATCTCGAGAAGGATCCGCCGGGTGAAAATCTCAACGGCGTCAACCGCGGCATGACCGATCACCAGTACGCGTTCTGGTCGCACGACGCCATGGGCGTGCGCGGCACCGGCGCGGCGATCCCGAAGATCACCATCGACCCGAAGTCCAACAACGGCGAGCGTGCCGAGGTCTCGGTCAAGGGCATCTCCAACGGCCGCAAGATGGGCACGGGCCCGGGCGCGCGGACCGGCGAGTTCATCTCCGACATCGAGATCCGCTACACCCTCGGGCGCGGCGATCCGGGCGTCTACACCTACTGCACGTTCGATCATCCCGCCTCCTACGGCTCGACCACGCTCGGCGAGGCGCGCTTCGGGATGAAGCTGAGCGACATCTTCGATTACATGATGATCGACGAGCACCACCACGGGCTCTACGGCCCGGAGCTCGAGCGCAACGGCGACAACAAATACAATTACACGTCCGTGCAGTTCGAGCACCCCGCGTTCGGCTGGGTCAGCAAGGACAAGGGCGTCGGCTGCTTCCTCGTCAATCCGTCGGTCGAGTACCTCAGCGGCGGCCCGACGAAGGTCGAGTTCATGTGCCACCGCGACACGAACCGCATCACCGCTCCCGTCATCCTCAATTACTGGCGCAGCAGCCACTACGGCGGCAGCTCGGTCGACGTCGCGCAGGGCGAGGCCTGGACCAAGGTCATCGGGCCGTTCCTGCTCTACGTGAATTCCGGCAGCGATCCCGACACGATGTGGAAGGATGCGATTTC
>CALFNJ010000137.1 GCA_937902865.1 uncultured Opitutaceae bacterium | reverse complement strand
CGCATCGGCCAGGTCGACGCCGACCAGCTCCGCGCCCAGCGCGCAGCTCAGGGGCTCGATGCGCAGCGAAGCGGAAGGCTGGTGCGGGCTGCCGTCTGGGGTCATGCTTGTCTCCTCGGTGGGATGGCCGCCGCGGTCTTCGCAGGCCGGGCGCCATGTGGGACAGAAGCTTAGCCAGCCGCCCCTCTGGTCGATATATATTCTGGGACACTCCCTGTCTGAGTTGGGACACGTGCCACATGCCGCAGACCTATTCCCTGGTGCGCAGCGCCAGCCTCCACGGCTACCCCGAGCTGGCGCGCAGCCTGGGGCTGGACCCCTTGGCCGCGATGCGCGCCGCAGAAGCCGGGGCGGAGGGTGGAAGCGGGGCTAGGCCCTGCTGCATGCGCGGCAGCATCAGGGACTGAATCTTGGCCGAGACCGCGGGCGTGTTGTCGATCAGGGCCTGGCCGGCCGGCGTGTGATAGAAGTCGGCCAGGCCAGCCAGCTCATCCTTGGTGAAAATTTCGCTGTAGGCCTGCTCCATGTCTTGGCGCATGTCCGGTCCGGCGATCGATGACATCATCTCGTCGAACTGCGTCTTCTGGGCGGCGAGAAACTCTTCCTTCTCCGCATCATTGAGCTTCATCCGCGCCGCTGCCGTGGCCAGCGACTGCTGGATCATCGGCCCCAGCGTTTTCTTCTGCTGCTCGGCGATCCTCCCCATCATTTCCTCAAACCGCATCACCTTGAAGAGCTCCTGCGCGTCCGCGAGCGTCGCCGCCGTGGGAGCCGGCGCATCCTTCACCGCCGCCGCATTGACGAGCCGGATCTTCACCGTCTTGCCATCCTTCTCGAGTTCCAGCGTGGACGTGGCCGGATCATAGGCCGCCAGCTTGTAACCGTCGTAGCTGTCGCCGAGATTGAGCCAGGCGCTCGGTTTGCCATCCAGTTCCGTCAGCACGAAACGGTGCGTATTGCCTGTCGAAAAGACCGCGTTGAACAGGGGAACCGAGTCGGCCGCCAGCGCCGAGACCGCCGTCGCCGCCGCGAGGATCAGGACTTTGAGTTTCATGGAGGCGCTGATCCTGCGCGAAGTCCGCCCACTAGCAATGAGCAACGAAACCCGGAAGGTGCACCACGAAAGGGACCGATCCTCGGAAATGAAGGCCCACGAAACACACGGATGACACGGAAAGCAAAGGCCTGAATTCCGTGCTTTCCGTGTGTTCCGTGGGCAATCGGATCGACGGGAAACGGCGCCTTTCCCCCATGAGGAGCGCGTTAGGAACAAACTCAGACGCCCCCAGGCAGGCAGTTCGTCTCTGCGTCTCGGTGCCTTTGGTGGTGAAGCTCCGGACTATTTCCGTTTCTTCGGGGCTTTCCACTCCGCTGTGACGCGGGACGTGAAGCCGCCGCGGGCCTTCCAGTCGGCGACAATCGTCAGCTGCCGCGGCCGCAGCGCGCCGCCGAGATCGTCGCAGATCCGGTTCGTCACCGCCTCGAAGAAAATCCCTTCGTTGCGATAGGCGTGGAAATAGAGCTTCAGGGACTTCAGCTCGACGCAGATCTTGTCCGCCACATAGCGCACGGTGATGTTCGCGAAATCGGGATGACCGGTCATCGGACAGAGCGATGTGAACTCGTGATGCGTGTGCTCGATCACGTAGTCACGCTGCGGCGCGGGATTGGGAAACGTCTCGAGGATCTTTGGGTCGGACATAACGGAGAAAGAAAGTAACAGGTACCAAGTAACAAGTAACAAAAATAGTCCGCGCGGCGCGCTTCGGGGATGAAGCACCCGTTCACCCTTCTTCCCTACGCCGCAGCTCGTCCCACGCTTCCCCTTGTTACTTGATACCTGCCACTTGTTACTTCGCGCCAGAGGCGCGACTACGTTGCCGTTTCCGTGAAGCGGCTTTCGCGGATGACCGTGATCTTGATCGTGCTCGGGTACTGCAGCTCGTCCTCGATGCGGCGGCGCAGCTCCTTCGCGATTTCGCGGGCGCGGTCGTCGGTGACCTGCTGCGGTGACACCACCACGCGGATCTCGCGTCCGGCCTGAATCGCAAAGGCCTGCTGCACGCCTTCAAGCGTGAGCGCGAGCTTCTCGAGGCGCTCCAGGCGCTGGAGATAGCTCGTCATCGACTCCGCCCGGGCGCCGGGGCGCACGGCGGACACGGTGTCCGCCAAAATCACCAGGCCGGCATAAACCGTCTCGGGCTTCACTTCCTCGTGGTGGGCCGCCACCGCGTTGACCACAATGCCGGTCTCGCCGTGGCGCTTCACGAACTCCGCGCCGATGTGGGCGTGGCTGCCTTCGTACTCGCCCTCGATCGCCTTGCCGATGTCGTGCAGCAGGCCCGCGCGTTTCGCCAGGCTGGGATCGAGCCCGAGCTCGCTCGCGAGCATCGAGGCGAGGAAGCCGACCTCGACGGAGTGATCGAGCACGTTCTGCGTGTAGGAAAACCGGTACTTGAGGCGGCCCAGCAGCTTGATGACCTCGTGGTGCAGGCCGTTGACGCCCAGCTTCTGCACGGCGTCTTCACCGGCCTGCTGCGTGGTCAGGTCGATTTCCTCCTGCGCGCGCTTCACGAACTCTTCGATCGTGGCGGGATGAATGCGGCCGTCCTTCACCAGCGCCTCGAGCGCGACCCGCGCGACTTCGCGGCGGACCGGATCGAACGAGGAGATGAGCACCAGCTGCGGCGATTCGTCGATCAGCAGCGTCACGCCCGTGGCCGCTTCGAAGGCTTTGATGTTGCGGCCTTCACGGCCGATGATGCGGCCCTTCATCTCCTCGCTGGGGAGATGAACGATCGTCGCGGTGATATCGTTGTTCGGCTTGCTCGAGAGGCGCTGCATCGCGGCGATCAGGATTCGCTTGGCCTCGGTCTGGAGCTCCTGCTCGGAACGCTCCAAGGTCTCGTGGCGCAGCAGGCGAAGCTCGTCCTGGCACTCGATCATCACTTCCTCGCGGAGCGCCTTCCTGATCTCCTCGGCGTCCATCTGCCCAATGCCTTCCAGCCGCTGGCGCACGGTCTTGGAAAGCGTCCGGATCGCGTCGCGCGCCTGCTTCACCGCGGCGTTCTCGCGCGCCAGGCGCTCCTGCTTCTGCTCGAACTGGAAATCCAGCAGGGCCAGCGATTCCTCGTGGGAGCGGATCTCGCGCAGCTTCAGGTCCGATTCGATCTCCCGCCGGTCGAACTCACGGTTCGCCTCCGCGCGCCGCTCCTGGATTTCCGCCTCGGCCTTCTGCTTGATCTCCTCCGCGCTGACGGCCGCCTCGCGCCGCGCCACCTCGAGAAATTCCGCGGCCTGCTCGCGCGCCACGCGGCGGGTATGCCGGGTCAGGACCCAGAGCACGAGGAAACCGAGCGCTCCGCCCAGCACCGGGGCCACCGCGAGCGACCAGTCAATCGAGTCGCTTTCGGAGATCAGCAAGGCGAAGTCGGCTGCGCTTCCTGACGTCAAGAGGGCGGAACCGTAAGCGTCACATTCCAAAGCTCAAGTCTTCTTCACCCGCTCCGGTCCCTACCGCGTTCCCGGAGAAATCTGGATGGCCGGCAGCGTCCGGCTGAGCACCGCCTGCATGCGGGCCAAGGCCGCCGCATCGCCGTCGCCCGCGTCCGTTTGCAGCAGCACGTACGCCCAGCGATCGGCCCGCCAATGCCGGAGGCGGTTCCAGGCGTCGGCCGCAAAACGCTGCCAATGCGTCGCCACCACGCTGTCACTGCCGACGAACCAGTAGGAAACCAGCTGCGGCACGACCACCGGGCCGCGCGGAGTCGTGACCTCGCGGCGCACGTGCAGCACGGTCGCGGAAAATCCATTTCCGCCCATCGCCGCCGGATAGGCGAAGCGATGGAGTTCCGATCGCTCGATCGTCCATCCCTGCCCCACCAGGCACAGCTCGGGCCGGTGGATCGAGGTCCGGTCGCGTCCGCTCAGCACGATGGAAAAAAACACGCCGCGGGTGGGATCCGCCAACGGCACGTAGATCTTGCGCGAATAGCCGGTGTCGGGCGGCAGGATTTCCCGCTCCACGGCGGTCACCGGTGTCATCCGCCCGATCCAGTCCGTGCCAAGAAATGTCGGCAGCTCCACCGGATCGCGTCCGTCCGGAGCCAGCCGCACGCCGGCGTCCCCCTCGAGCGGACGACTCGCCAGCCGGGAAAAGCCCACGGCTTCAAGCAGCACGAGCACGACCACGCCGATCACCGCGGCATGGAGCCCGCGCGGTCCCAAGCTGCCTCCGTGGCAGGCGGACTTCGGATTTTCTCCGGCAGCGGCGTCCGTCTTTTTCCCTGTCGGCCCTTCTTCCACGAGCCAGCGGGCGGGCACCTTTCGGCGCAAAATCTCCACCACGATGAGCGTGCCGCCGAGGACGATCACGAAGACGCCGAAGCCCATCACTTCGTGCGCATATTCGCCCCAGCGCTGTCCGCGCCATTGCGCGGCAAAGATGATCGAGGTGATGCGCGCCACATTGCCCAGATACGTGAAGGGCACGCACAGCAGCAGCACGAACGCCCGCAGCCACAGTGGGCGGAACGTCAGGTAACCCATCAGCAGGGACAGCGCCGCCAGCGCCATGAGCGAGCGCACGCCGGAGCAGGCTGCGGCGACGTCGTACTGGTAGCGTCCGTCCGGCGCGGTCAGCTGCGTGCCGTTTTCCAGCACGCCGATTCCCGCTGCATGCGCGAGTCCGGCGCTGGCCTTGATCACCGTCAGGCGCAGCCAGAATCCGACCGAATCCAAAATATTGAGGGGGATCGCAAACACCATGAACGCCAGCGGGAATGCTGCCGCGCATCCGGCGCGCGGGCCGCCCGCCAGCCGGATCACTCCCCAGGCAAAGATCAGCAGCGCGACGATCGAGATGCGCGCCTGCTGCACCGCAAAGCCGATCGCATGCAGCAGCAAGGCGCCGATCATCGCCGCCACCGCCGACCCGGCGCCCGCGCCCTCTTCCCCGACTCGCGCCGCCGGCTCGCGCTTCAGGTTTCGCCAGAACAGCCAGCCGCTTAGCAGGAGGATCAGGCTGCCATGCTGGGTCTCGGTGTCGGCGTTCCACCAGTGATAATTCCACCAATAGAACAGCGACGAGGTCTGGATGTTGCCGCGCGTCGCGTTGCCGAAGAATTGAAACAGCGCGACACCCGCGAGCGCGCACACCGCCACGGGCAGCCAGGAAGGGCGCGAGGAATTGACGGAGGAAGGCTTCATGCCGCGGGGCGATACACGCCCGACTCCGGAGCCAGCCAGCGGTCGACGCTCCGCGCAAGATGCTCCGGACCGAAGTCGGCCGACCGCGCCAAGGCCGCTTCGGTTGCTGCCTGCCAGATCGCCGGTGCCTTCTGCCATTCG
>CALFNJ010000136.1 GCA_937902865.1 uncultured Opitutaceae bacterium | reverse complement strand
CAACACGATCATCGTGGTCACGCACGAAGAGGACATCGCCCGCCACGCCCGCCGCATCGTCCGCCTGAGGGACGGGCTGATTGAGAGCGATGGGGCCGTTTGAATTTTCGATTTTGGATTCTCGATTTTCGATTTCGGAAGGATCCGACGCCCAGGATGCAATTCGAGTGACGAAATAAGCAGATGATGACTCCCCTCGGAGAAAGTTTCCGCTGCTCCACGGCGTTTCCGAATCAATCGAAAATCGAGAATCGAAAATCCAAAATTTCATGACCCGCCTGGTTTACGAGTTCACCGAGTCCTTCCGCATCGCGTTCGCGCAGATTCGCGCGAACAAGATGCGGTCGGTGCTGACGGGGCTCGGGGTCATCATCGGCATCGTCGCGGTCACGTTGATGGGCACGGCGATCAACGGCATCGACGTCAGTTTTCAGAACAGCCTGGCGATGCTGGGCGACGATATCGTTTACGTGGAGAAATGGCCGTGGGCCGGCGTCGAGGACTGGTGGAATTACCAGAACCGCCCCGCGATCCGGCTCGAGCAGGCTGAGCCGCTCAACCGCGTCATCGAATCCACCCCGAACTCCGAACTGGTCGTGGCCGTGCCCGTCATCCAGCGCAACACGTCGGTCAAGTTCGGCGCCAATCGGCTCCTGAGCATCCCGCTGCTCGGGACGACCGCCGACTTCAGCCAGACTTCCACGTTCGATTTCGCCGAGGGCCGGCTATTCAACGAGACCGAGAGCACCTCCGGGCGCCTGGTCTGCGTGATCGGCGCCGATATCGCGGAGACGCTGTTCCAGGGCGCCTCGCCGCTCAACCAGAGCGTCGAGATCGGCGACCAGCCTTTCACCGTGATCGGCGTGCTGGAGAAACAGGGTTCCTTTCTCGGGCTGATCAGTTTCGACAATCAGGTGATCGTCCCGATCAACGCCTTCAAACGCTACTTCGGCCAGCGCGGCGGCGTGCAGCTGCGGGTGAAGATCGCCGACAAGACCCGGCTGGCCGAGGCGCGGGACGAACTCACGGGCGCGATGCGCCGGGTACGGGCGCAACTGCCGGGTGAGCGCGACAATTTCTCGATCAACGAGCAGCAGCTGTTCAAGGAACAGCTCGACCCGATCAAGCGCGTGATCGCGCTGGCGGGCCTCTTCATCACGGGGTTGTCCCTCTTCGTCGGCGCGATCGGCATCATGAACATCACTTTCGTGAGCGTGAAGGAACGCACGAAAGAGATCGGCACCCGCAAGGCGCTGGGTGCGCGGCGCCGCACGATCCTGCTGCAGTTTTTGATCGAGGCCGTCTCGATCTGCCTCGTCAGCGGCTTCGTCGGCCTGGCGATCACGTTCGGCGTCTGCCAGGGCATCCGGGCCGCGATGCCCACGTTTCCGATCGTCTTCTCCATCGGCCTCGTCGTGGTCAGCATGGCGGTCTCTGTCGTCACCGGCATCGTCTCCGGCTTCGCTCCCGCGCTGGGCGCGTCGCGGTTGGATCCGGTGGTGGCGCTGCGGTATGAGTGAGCAGATTTTCGATTTTGGATTCTCGATTTTCGATTTCAGCCATGACGGAGAATGATCTGAAGCGCCGCACGAAGGATTTCGCCCTGCATATTCTGCGGCTGGTGGATTCTTTGTCGGATAATCGCTCCGGACGGATTCTGGCGAATCAGCTCGGCCGGGCTGGCACATCCGTCGCCGCCAATTATCGCGCCGCTTGCCGTTCTCGTTCCGTGGCGGAAATGGCGTCGAAGCTGGCTGTCGTGGAAGAGGAAGCCGACGAATCCGGCTTTTGGCTGGAACTCGCCTCGGCGCACGGACTCATTCCCGCTTCCCGCGTTGGTCCGCTTCAGCGGGAAGCAGGGGAGCTCACGGCCATCATGGTCGCTTCGCGCCGGACGCTGTCGGCTCGAAATCAAAAATCGAGAATCGAAAATCGAAAATAGCCCCATGAAATTCAGCGAGATCTTCCGGATGGCCTTCGGCTCCCTCGGGGTAAACAAGCTCCGGTCGGCGCTCACGATGCTGGGCATCACCATCGGGGTGTTCTCCGTCATCGGGGTGATGACGGCGGTCTCGGCGCTGCGCGGGTCGATCGAGACGGGGCTGAGCTTCCTTGGGTCGGACAGTTTCCAGTTCGGCAAGTGGCCCACCGGCATCCAGCTTTCGGGCAATAACTGGCGCAAATACGCGATGCGGCGCGACCTCACGCTGGCGCAGGGCCTGCGCTACCAGCAGCTGATGGAGGCGCAGGGCGCTTCCGGCGTGGTCTGCCTCACGACGGGCACCGGCGGGCTGCAGATGGTCTACGGCGGGCGCAAGACCACGCCGAACATGCGCATCATCGGCACGAACGAGCACTTCCTCGTCGCCAACCAGTACACGATCGAGGCCGGACGCAATTTCACGTCGGAGGACGTCGATCTCGGCCGCTCCGTGGCGATCATCGGCCAGGACATCGTGCAGAAGCTGTTCCCGAACGAGTCGCCGCTGGGGCTGCGCTTCAAGGCGCGCGACCGCACTTACACCGTCATCGGGATCCTCGCCTCCAAGGGCATGGCGTTCGGGCAGACTCAGGATGGTCTCGCCCTGATTCCCATCACCCGGTTCATGAGCGACTACGGGGCCAACAATCGCTCGATCAACATCGCCACCCAGGCGCCGAGCCAGATGGTCTACAATGCGACGGTCGACAAGGGCGTGACCGCGATGCGCGTGGTCCGTGGGCTGAAGCCCGAGGACGACAATGATTTCGAGCTCTCGTCGAACGATTCGCTCATCGCGTCCTTCGCCAAGATCGCCGACGTGATCCAGGCCGGCTCGCTCGGCATCAGTGCGATCGCGCTGCTCGCGGCCGGAGTCGGCATCATGAATATCATGCTCGTGAGTGTGACGGAACGCACGAAGGAGATCGGCATCCGCAAGTCGATCGGCGCGCGCAAGGTCAGCATCCTCACCCAGTTTCTCGTCGAGGCGGTGGTCATCTCTCTCGCCGGCGGGCTCATGGGCATCGGCTTGGGCGTCATCGGGGGCAACGGCCTCGCGCTCATCATGAAGGCCTCTGTGGTCTTCCCCTGGGCCTGGGCCGCCGCCGGCCTGATCGTCTGCAGCCTGATCGGCGTCGGCTTCGGCTTCTACCCCGCGTGGAAAGCCGCCTCCCTCGATCCGATCGAGGCCCTCCGCTACGAGTAAGCCTGAGGGGATTGGTCTTATCTGGAACTCAGGAAGGCAGGAACGGAAGCGATCCGCCTTCGTCTCGCGCGAAGCGCGAGGGTAGGGCGCGTTGTCCCTAACGCGCCGGTTTGACGCGGTCGGTCGCAAAACGCGGACGATACTTTCGGCGCGTTAGGGATAACGCGCCCCACCTTTCGCCTGACCCAGGATCGAACGGATTGCTTCCGTTCCTGATTTCCTGAGTTCCAGATAACAACCCGACAGAATCCTTATCCGCGGCGGATTTCGGAGCCCTGGAAGCGGATGACGATGCGGTAGACCTTCTTCACCCGGCATTTGATCTGGCCGGTGGCGACGTCGAACTTCTCCGGGACCTCGATCTTGTGGAGGTCGACCACCGCGTGGTAGCCGCGCTCGGAAAAGACATCGATCAGCATCGCCAGCGCGAGGGGATCGTCGAGGACCGCGTCCTCGGTGTTGATGTGCGCGACGCCGGAAATCGCGTGGCGGATCACGATCGGCACGATCTTCTTCTCGATGAAATCGAGGACCTTCGCGAAGAGCTGACGATGCTCCAGCTCGTAGCCGTCGAGGCGCTTCACCAGTTCCTGCCGGGCGTGGATGATGATGTCGCGCGCCACCGGCACGCCCCGGAGGCGGTCGACGGTGCGGGAATCCAGCTCGAGCGTGCTCTGGTACTCGAGCTCCTTGACGATGTTCTGCTCGACCTCTTCGACGGGGCCCTGGGCATTGACGAAGTGATAGTGGAAGATCTCCTTCAGCGACTGGAGCGCGTCCCAGGTCTGCTCCTTGAACACGCGGTAACGCCGCCGGGCGAGCGTCTCGTCGTAATCCGTCGGGCGTTCCTCCAGCAGCTCGCCGATTCCGGTGCGCCGGACCTCGTCGTTGTGCGCCTTCACCTCGCGCCCGCGCTTGAGCTGGCGGGAGATGGCGGTGTGCTCGTCGACGAACAGCACCATGATGTGGATCGTCGTCTGCCGGAAATGGATGCTGAGCGGAGTCTGGTAGAACTCCGTGCGCAGGGCGTGCATGCGCGCCACGAGGAGCTTGAGGCACTCGACCTGCACTTTGGTGCGGGGAAAACCGTCGAGGATGACGCCGTCGCGG
>CALFNJ010000135.1 GCA_937902865.1 uncultured Opitutaceae bacterium | reverse complement strand
CTTGCTGATCGAGAAGGGCTACGACGAGAAGTACGGCGCGCGTCCGCTGCGCCGTGCGGTCGAGCATTACCTCGAGGATCCGTTCGCCGAGGCCCTGCTGCGCGGCGAGATCAAGGATGGCGAGCCGGTGCTCGTGAGCCGCGAGGGCGAGAAGCTCATCTTTAAACAAAAGACGCCCGCCGCTGATACCGGCGTGGCGCCGTAACCAAAGCCGGCCACCCGCCGGTGACATAAACCCCGCGTCCTGCAGAAGGAGGCGGGGTTTTTTGTGGTTCCGTTCCGCGGGTGCGGCGAAGTTGGCCGTCACCCGTGCGCTGCTGCTGGGATTTTCGCCGCCGTGCTCGCGCCTCGCGCTGACGCCGGCCCGGCTGTCGGCGAAAAGATCCGCAAATTTTCCACTCAGGATTTTTGCGAGGCTATGCGCCGCTTTGCGGTCAATCCTCCGATCAAATCCTCTGCCGTTTCATTCGGCGCGTCCCGGTGGCGGCACCGCTTCCGCGGCCACGCCAAGGAAGGCGGCAAGGGCCGGATCCGGCGCGGGGGGCTGGCGCCAGCCGAGCACGAGTCGGCTTTCCGGAGCGGGACCGGAGAGCGCACGGAAGCTGACTTCGGGCGGGAGATGCTGCGCTTCGGAAGGCGTCATGAAGGTCGCGCCCAGTCCGGCGCGGACAAGTCCGACGCTGTTGGCGCGCGGCCAGACTTCCTCGGCAATGATGAGCGTCTCCCCGGCCTGGCTGAACGCGGCGAGGATGCGATCGTAGAAGCCGGGATTGTGCTTGCGCGGAAACAGCACGAAGGGCGTCTGGGCCAGGTCGCGCAGCTTCAGTGTCGGCTTCACGGCGAGCGGATGCTCGGAGGGCAGCAGCACGCCGTTGCGCTCGCGCAGTAGCAGGCGGGTGCGCAGGCCCGGAGTGGGGGCGTCGGGATGAAAGAAACCGCAGGCGATGTCGCCGCTCTGGAGGGCGTCGAGCTGGGCGGAGGTCGGGGACTCGTTGAGCTCGAGGCGGACGCGCGGGAAGCGCCGGCTGAATTCGCGCAGGATGCCCGGCAGCACCGTCGCCATGGCGAGGCCGGTGAAACCGACGCGAACGTGCCCCGTCTCGCCGCCCGCGACCGCCTCGAGCTCGGCGGTGATGCCGGTGAGCGTGCGCAGCACGGGCTCGACGCGTTCGGCGAGCAATTTGCCGGCGGGCGTCAGCTCCACGCGGCGGCGCGAACGGATGAACAGCGTGACTCCCAACTCCGCCTCCAGTTGCGCGATCTGCCGACTGAGGGCGGGTTGCGCCACCGCCAGCGCTTCCGCGGCCTTGCGGAAATGCAGTTGGCGGGCGACTTCGTGGAAATAGACCAGGTGGCGAAGCTCGAAGGGAAATTGATACTCGCGCGGCATCAATTGACACCAAAGAGGTATTTCCGGGCATGGCAAACCTCTGATAAGCTCGGTCCGCCTCAAGTCAGGGAAGTGGTGGACGGTTCCCACCCGGGAACGCCGTGCTCTGCTTCGTTGACGCGGGTTAAGTTTATTCCGACCCTCTTCGCTCCCCTCATTTCCATGGCCAAATCACTCTTCCAAAAAGTCTGGGATGCCCACGCGGTGCGCACGCTGGCCAACGGCCAGACGCAGCTCCTGATCGGCACGCACCTCATTCACGAAGTCACGAGCCCGCAGGCGTTCGGCATGCTCCGCGATCTCGGCCTGAAGGTCGCGATGCCGCACCGCACCTTCGCCACGGTCGACCACATCGTTCCCACCGACCAGGTGGTGGAGCCTTACCGCGATTCGCTCGCGCAGGCGATGATGGACGAGCTCCGGAAGAACTGCCGCGAGTTCGGCATCACTTTCTTTGATCGCGCCAGCGGCAAGCAGGGCATCGTGCATATCGTCGGACCCGAGCAGGGCATCACCCAGCCGGGCACGACGATCGCCTGCGGCGACTCGCACACCAGCACGCACGGAGCTTTTGGCGCCATCGCGTTCGGCATCGGCACCAGCCAGGTGCGCGACGTGCTCGCGACGCAGACCATGGCGCTGGGCGCACTCAAGGTTCGCCGCATCGAGGTCAACGGGAAGCTGCGTCCGGGCGTCTATGCCAAGGACGTGATCCTCCACATCATCCGCCAGCTCGGCGTGAACGGCGGCACGGGCTTCGCCTATGAATACGCCGGCTCGACCTTTGACGGCTTCACCATGGAGGAGCGCATGACGGTCTGTAACATGTCGATCGAGGGCGGTGCCCGGGTCGGCTACGTCAATCCCGACGAGACCACCTTCGCCTACCTGAAGGGCCGGCCGTATTCGCCGCAGGGCGCGGCCTGGGATGCGGCGGTGGCGCGCTGGAAGTCTTTCGCGTCCGATGCCGGCGCGTCGTACGACGACGTCGTCAAGATCAACGCCGCGGACATTGCGCCGACCGTGACCTGGGGCATCAATCCGGGGCAGGGCATCGCGATCAACGAGAACATCCCGAGCCCGGACACCGCGAAATCGGACGACGACAAGGCCGGCATCGTGGAGGCGCTCGCTTACATGAAACTGCCCGCCGGTTCCCCGATCAAGGGCACCAAGATCAACGTCGCCTTCCTCGGCTCCTGCACGAATGGACGTCTCTCCGACTTCCAGGAGGTCGCGAAGTACGTCAAGGGCCGCAAGGTCGCTGCCGGCGTCAAGGCGATCGCCGTTCCCGGTTCGCAGATCGTTGCGCTCCAGTGCGAGAAGCTCGGCTTGGACAAGATCCTGTCCGAGGCCGGCTTCGAGTGGCGCGCCGCGGGCTGCT
>CALFNJ010000134.1 GCA_937902865.1 uncultured Opitutaceae bacterium | reverse complement strand
TTAACGCTGCCGGACGGGCACGCGCTGCTGGGCGAGGTATTCCTTCACTTGCGGGATGGTGAGCGTCCCGAAATGGAACAGGCTGGCGGCGAGCACCGCGCTCGCGTGGCCGGATTCGATGACCTCGGCGAAGTGCTCGAGTTTGCCCGCGCCACCGCTGGCGATCACGGGCACGCCGACCGCATCGCTCACGGCGCGGGTGAGCGGGCAATCGTAACCGGCCTGCGTGCCATCGGCGTCAATGCTGGTGAGCAGGATTTCACCGGCACCGAGCTCCACGCCGCGCTCGGCCCAGGCCACGGCATCCAACTCGGTGCGATTGCGGCCACCGTGCGTATAGACGCGCCAGGAACGGCCATCGGGCTCCCGCTTGGCGTCGATCGCGAGCACGATGCACTGCGCGCCGAAGCGATCCGAGGCGGCGCGGATGAGGTTGGGATCCTTGATCGCGGCGGTGTTGAGCGAAACCTTGTCGGCGCCGGACTTGAGCATCGCCTCGATGTCAGCGACGGAGCGCAGACCGCCGCCGACGGTCAGCGGCATGAAGCACTGCTCCGCCGTGGCCGCGACGACGTTGTGCATGATCTGCCGCCCGTCGCTGGAGGCGGTGATGTCGAGAAAGACCAGTTCGTCGGCGCCCTGGGCGTCGTAAGCGCGTGCGCTTTCCACGGGATCGCCGGCGTCACGCAGCTCGAGGAACTTCACGCCCTTGACCACGCGGCCGGCGTTGACGTCGAGGCAGGGAATGATGCGGCGAGAGAGCACGATGTGGGGAGAAAGTAACAGGGATCAGGTAACAAGGATCAAGTGGAGAGCGGTCGGCTCATCCCTTGGTACTTGTTACCTGCCACTTGTTACTTGCGGCCTCCGGCCGCGCTTTAGCCTTCGACCGGGACGATCTCGGGGTCGAACTCCACCGCCAGGCGATAGACGTGGCCCGGGCGCATGACCAGCGGGTGGTCGCGGACGAGGCTCTGCAGGTAGTGGATCTTGCCGTAATTCGTGCGGTAGGTGGCGTCGGCCGAGACGACCTCGGTGTCCTGCCAGTTGCCCTGGAAGTCGTTCTTCGCGACACCGCAGCGGTGACCGAGCGCCCCGAGCGTCGGCGAACCGGCGACGCGGTACTTCGTGTGCGGCGCGGCGACGGCGAGGACGTAGCGGAATTTATCGAGCGTCACCTGCTGCTTCACCGTGTAGGCGAATTCGCAGGAGATTTTGCTGCCGGTGAAGTTCCACTGGACCTTCACGCTGCCGAGGCCCTTCACGATCTCCTCCTTGGTGGAGATGAGCTCGGGCTGCTCGTAGCGGAAGTAGAAGCTGTTGCGCAGGCCGAGGCCGGTGACGCAGTTCTTGCCGTAGAACGCCGGGATCGTGACGTGCTCCCCGAAGGTGAGTTCGGGCAGCATGATCGGGAGATAGACGTTGTTGGGCCAGTCGAACACGCCGGGCGCGTGCGGGAAGGGGAGCGAATCGCTCGTCAGCGTGCTGCCGGAGCTGATCAGCGGGATCTGCAGGTGCAGACCGCTCTCGGCGTCGCGGTAAAGGAAGAGGCCCTGCTCCTTGCGGTTGCTCTTGTCGAAGATCACGAAACGGCCGCTGGTGCGGACCGGCTCGGGTTTCGGCACGCCGCTCGGCATCTGGACGGTCTTGGCGAGGCGGGACCACTGGCAGAGATAGCGCGCGGCATCGAAGTTCGCCATGCGCGTCGTGTGATTCGAGTACGCGGTGCGCTCGTCATCACGCAGGTCGAGGAAGCCGTGCTCCTGGTCGAGGTACGTGTGATAGAAGAAGAAGAACAGCCGGCGCAGGATGTCGTAGTACTTCGGTTTCTGTTCGTCCGTGATCCAGCCGTCGCGCAGACCCTGGAGAATGAGGGTGATGCAGTGCATCTGCCCGTACGCGCCCGCGGCGCGGCCGAACGCCCAGCCGAGGCCGTCGGCGCGGACGAGGTCGGGCATCATCTTGATGTACTTCTCGGCGTAGGTGCGGAGGGTCGGAAGCTTGCGGTCGCGGACGCCGCTATTGGCGTGCAGCTGCAGCGCGGAGCGGATGAACGCGAAGCTCATCAGTCCGTAGAGATTGAAATTGCCGCCGAAGCCCGCGGTGGCGTCGTCGAAGAAGCCGGTCGCGCTGGTCTGGTTGATGCGATCGACCATCCGCTCGATGAGGCGGGAGGTTTCGTCCTTCTTCGACAGGCCGAAGCTGTAGCGCGCGACGGCCTTCGCGATATTGAAGGCCTGCCAGTGGTTGTCGTAGTCGCTGCGGTGGAGGAGCTGCTTGTCGATGCGGACCTGGGTTTCCTCGACGAGGCGTTCCCAGACGGGATTGCGCTCCTTGGAAGGGCCGAAGCAGAGAAGACCGAGCGAGGCGTAGGCGAGGCCGTTTTCGGCGGGCGGCTCGGTGAACATCTGGGCCGTCACGCACCGCGCGGCCAGATCGATAAGGTCGAAGTCCTTGAGGGTGGTTTCACCCGTGGCGCGGTAGTATTCGCCGAGGGCGTAGGCGACGTGGCCAGGTTCGTCGGGGCGAGGCTGCTCGCCGGAAGCGGGAAGAATGGTGCCGTCGGGTTGGATCGAATCGAGGTTATGGCCCAACATCGAACGGGCCATATCGAGACACTGCTCGGAAAAACTATGCATGCGGTAGGTTTGCGGGTCGGCTAGGAGGAGCCGCGCAGCGATGGCGCGGGAAAAGGAAATTTTTTCAGGAGTTTCGCGAGGTGAGCAAGGGGGAAGTTCTGGAACAGAGTGGCTTGCGTCCCCGGGGTGCGGCTTAGCGGGCGATCAGTTTCAGGAATTCCGCGTTGGTCTTGGTCTTCGAAAGCCGCGCGATCATGGTCTCGGTC
>CALFNJ010000133.1 GCA_937902865.1 uncultured Opitutaceae bacterium | reverse complement strand
ATATTGCGGATCTGCTCGCCGATCTCCGTGCCGCCGGGCTCCCGCGTCGACAGCACCTCGCGATGGGTCTTCTGGAGATGGGCCGCGAGGCGGCCGATCTGGGTCGACTTGCCGCTGCCCTCGGAGCCTTCGAAGGAGATGAGTTTGCCGGTGGGTGTTTGGGACTTGGATGGCATGGTGGCTGATCCGATTTCGGGCGGATTGTTGCCGGTTGGCGAGCAAAGTTTCACGGCCAAATCTCGGAACGGAATTTCACCACAGAGACACGGAGGCACAGAGAAATCCGTTCCGAATTTCAGCTCGTGGATCGGTCTCGGTGCCTCCGTGTCTCTGTGGTGAAATTCCGAAAGGTTTGTCGTGGTTTCCTAGCTTCTGAATTTTTCCTCCGCCGACAGCGAAACTTCAGGGAATTTCCGTTGAACGGCTCCGTCAAACTCGCCAACTCTCACGGCATGCTCGCGCCGCTTCCCGTTTTCGCCGTCGTCAACATCGTCGAGGTCTTCATCCGGTGCGATCCGGTCGGCCAGGTGATCACCGTCCTCCTCGGCGTTTTCAGCGTCATCGCCTGGGCGATCATGTGGGGAAAGCACCGCGACCTGAAGGACCTCCGCAACCTCAACCTCCGCTTTGAACAGCAGCTGCGCGGCGAGCGGACGCTGCTCGACCAGCCCGAGGCGGCGCGGCAGCAGCGCTCCATTCCGTATGCGGATCTGTTCGCCGATGCCGTCGAGGCCTACTGGCGCGCGGCGGCGATCGGCCAGGAAAAGGGCGAGGACACGCTCCGCGCCCGCCTCGAGCACGCCGAGAACGCGCTCCAGCGCGCGCTCGCGCGGCAGATTCTCCGCTATGAATCGAGCATGGTCTTTCTCGCTTCGATCGTTTCCGGCGCGCCGTTCCTCGGCCTGCTCGGCACGGTGTGGGGCGTCATGACCGCCTTCAGTGAAGCGGTTTCCAGCGGCGCGGGCGGCATCAAGGACCTCGCTCCCGGCGTCACCGCGGCGCTGCTCACGACCATCGCCGGCCTGCTCGTCGCGATCCCGTCGGTCTTCGGCTACAATTACCTGTTCGCAAACACCAAGCGGCTGATCACCGAGCTGGAAAATTACGCCAGCGCCCTGGCCGACCGGATCGAACTCGAGAGCAAGAAGTGAAGTAAGAGCAAGCAACCCGGGAAGCACTCACCGCCATGGCCCGCACCTTTCGACGCCACCGTTCGGCCCATCCGATCGCGGAGCTCAACGTCACGAACCTGATCGATCTCGGGTTCACGCTCCTGATCATCTTCATGATCGCGACCGCGAGCATCAACCAGGAGCAGACGGTCCCCGTGAACCTGCCGGTCGACGCGCAGCGGCCGCAGGCGAAGCCGGATCCTTCCACGCGCTACGAGTCGCTCACGGTCAAGGCCGATGGCACCTATTTCCTCGGCACGCGCAACCTCACCATGGCGCAGCTCAGCACGGAGCTGACCAAGTTCGAGCAGGAGAAGCCGAAGCCGCCGGTTTTCCGCATCCAGATCGACGCCAACGCCACCGCCCAGCAGTGGCTGCCGCTGATGGCCGAGTTGCAGGCGCACAACCTCAACCGAGTCACGTTTCCCACCCAGGTCGCGCCCAAGCGCTGACTCCGGTTCCAACGTCTAAGTTTTTCGCCGTTCCCGCGTCATTCCCGCCGTGAGCGCCGTCGCCACCAACCGCTATCCCAGCGCCGTCCTGTTTTCCACGCTGCTGCATGGGGGGGTGATCGCGCTGCTGCTGCTGTTCACCTTTGTCCTCGGGCATCGGGTGAAGGATGAGTCGCCCATCATCGAGCTCGTGAAGGGCGAGGGAGATAACATCGGCGCGACCGTGGCACCCGCCCTCGGTTCGCCCGACGCGGTCAAGCTGGACACTCCGCCGGCGCCGAAGAACGAGCCCGCTCCGACGCCGCCTGTGGCTGAGCCCGAGCCCGCCACGCCGCCACCGGCGCCGATCGAGGCGGTGGCGCCGACTCCGGCTCCTCCGGTCGCGAAGCCCACGCCCACGCCCGATCTCACGAAGACCGTGCGTACGATCGAGCGAAAGAACGCGCAGACCATCCAGAAGATCCGGACCGAGGAGAAGAAAAAGGCGGAGGCCGAGGCGCGGGCGCAGCTGACGAAGGAGCAGTTCGACAAGCTGAACAAGGGGAAGTCCAATCCTACCGTGAAGCCCGGACCGGCGGCCAAGATTCCCCAGGTCACGGGCATGGGCATTCCGAAAGGCGTGGCCGGAGGCTCGACGGCGAACATGGTCGGCGGCGCCGGCGGCTCGGCGATGACGCGCGAGGAGAGCGATCTCATGCTGGCCTATTACGCGATGTTCAAGGACCGCCTCTTCAAGGCGCTCGAACCGCCGCCCGGCGTGAGCGACAGCCTGGTTGCGACCGTCACCGCCACCATCACCTCCACGGGCAGCGTCATCAACGGGAAGATCACGTCTTCCTCCGGCAACGAGGATTTCGACCGCGCGGTCATGGCCGCGCTCGGCCGCGTGCGCATGATCGCCCGGCCCGACCACCGCACCGATTCGGTGAGAGTCGACGTCAAGCTCCACGACGTCAGCAGCGCGCAGTAAGATTGCAGGTAGAAGAGGAGGGCAGGTCTCCGACCTGCCGCTTCCGGAGGTAGGGACCGGCGGCCCGCCCGTCCGATTCAGGGATAGTGGTGGAACGCGTTGTCCCTAACGCGTTGGAACCTCCGTCCACATGAAATCGCTGACGGAGCCAAAAGCGCGTTAGGGACAACGCGCTCCACCTCAAAGCCGGTTCTACCTCTCGGATTCAGATAAAACATCCTCCCGATCCCCGCCTTTTTCCTGATTTCCTGAGTTCCAGATCATCATCCCGCCTGATCCTTCGAAAAAGTCCTTGCGTTCATGGGCGGAACTTTGATTTTTCCCATCCCTTGTAGTTGGAAATGGGCTCTTAGCTCAGTTGGTAGAGCGCCTCAATGGCATTGAGGAGGTCAGCGGTTCGAACCCGCTAGGGTCCACCAACTTTTCGCCCCGAGCGGCGAAAAGTTGAACGTTCAACGTTGAACATCCAACGTTCAACTCATGCCAGGCGGAGCGCCGGCCAAGTCCCATCGAACGGATGGTGGTTTCTCCGTCGCGGCGTTGATCGCGGACGCTGCGTTCCGCTCGCTGGATCGAGCGTTGAACGTTCAATGTTGAGCGTTGAACGTTGAACGTTCGAAAAATGCCGGCTCCCGGCCGCCATTTTTCGCAGGGCACTGTAGCCCTAAGGCGTTGTCCATCGCGCCCCATGATACGGTTTTTTCTCGGGCTCGCGCTGCTGGCGGCAGCCGGCCTCGGCGGTCGGCTGGGGGCGGAGGTCAATCAGATCCAGGTCAATCACGCGTACGTGCGCGGATTGGCGGAAAAGCTCGCGGCGGCGCCCTATCAGCCCCGCCCGGCAGACCTCCCGGCCTTTCTCCGGGAAATGAGCTACGACGACTACCAGAGAATCCAGTTCCGCCACGACAGCGCTCCCTGGCGTTCCGAGGGACGGCCTTTCTCCGTGGAATTTTTCCATCCCGGCAGCCTCTATTCCAAGCCGGTCAAGATTAACGAATTCTCCGGCTCGTACATGCAGCGGTTTCCGTTCGTGCGGACGTTTTTCGACTACGCCGACCTCAAGCTCGGCGGACGTCTCCCGAGTTCGCTCGAATACGCCGGTTTCCGCCTGCTCTGCCATCTGAACGATCCCTCCCGCTGGGACGAAATCGTGTCCTTCCTCGGCGCGAGCTACTTCCGCGGTCTCGCCCGCGGACAGCGTTACGGGCTTTCCGCCCGCGGGCTGGCGCTCAATGCCGGCGGGCCGGGAACGGAAGAGTTTCCCGACTTCGTGGAATTCTGGCTTGGCAAACCGGAACCGGACGCGAAATCCATCACATTTCACGGGCTCCTCGACAGCCCGAGCGTCGCGGGCGCCTACACGTTCGTCCTCACGCCCGGCGACGAGACGGTGATGGAAGTGCAATCGACGCTCTTCTTCCGCAAACGCGTGGAAAACGTCGGCCTCGCTCCGCTCACCAGCATGTTCTGGTTCGGCGAGAATTCGGCTTCGCGCTACGGCGATTTCCGCGGCGAGGTCCATGACTCGGACGGACTGCTCATCGCGCCCGAGCCCGAGATCCGGCTCTGGCGGCCGCTGAGCAACCCCTCGGCGATGCGCACCACGGATTTCTCCGCGGCGGCGATCACGGGCTTCGGCCTGCTGCAGCGCGACCGGGATTTCCGCAGCTACGAGGACACCGAGGCTCATTACGAAAAGCGCCCGGGCGTCTGGATCGAGCCGGTCGGCACCTGGCCGGCGGGAAAAGTCCGCTTGCTCGAGATCCCGTCCGGCAACGAATACGCGGACAACATCGTCGCGAGCTGGATGCCGCTGACCCCTCCCGAGCCGGGCAAGCCATTCGAGTTTTCCTACCGGCTGCACTGGACCAACGCCGACGCGATCGGCGGCCCGCAGGGCTGGGTCGAATCCACCCGGCAGACGGTCCAGGTGGAGCGGCCGCGGCGCACGAAGTTCGTCATCGATTTCGACGCCATCGGGCTCAAGGCGATTCCTGCCAGCGCGAATGTGACCGCCGAGACCAATCTGCCGCCGGAAGTCGCCGTGCTCGACCAGCGGGTGTTTCGCAACGATACGGACGGCTCGTGGCGGCTCGCGCTGCTGCTCGACGCGCCGAAAGCCAACGGTCCGCTCGAACTGCGCGCGCGCCTGCTGCTCGAGGGGAAGCCGATCACCGAAACCTGGGTGAATCCCTGGCAGCCATGACCGACGCCGCCACGCTCGATCCCATCGTCTGGGCCCGGGCTTACGAGCGGGTCGAGAATCACCTGCTCGCGTACCGGGTGCGGAACCGCTTCCTGCTCACGCAGCTCACCCGTGAAATCCTCGAGCAGGCCGCCGCGCGGCGCAGTGCGGAGCCGGACCGCGCGCCGGAAGACCTCGCGGCGGAGGAAGCCGAGCGCTCCCTTGACGCGTGGGTCGCGCAACTGAGCACGCCCGACGGCGATCCGCCGATCCGTCAGGTGGCCCGCGGCCGCGCGGCGATCTATCTCGCCGAGTTGCCCGAGCGCTGGCCGGCGTCGTTTCTCGACCATCAGCCGCCGCCGGAGCTGCTGGCGGAGCTGCGTTCCATCTACCTCGAGGCCGGACCCAACCTCGAGTTCACCAACATGGCTCCGCGTCCGTTCGATCTCGGCCCGGTCTCCGACGTCGCGGGCGAGACCTGGCGCACGTTCGCGAAGTGGCCGATTCTCCGGACGCTCACGGTCTGGTGCCTGTTCGCGCTGCTGCTCGGCACGGCGTTTTATCTCACCCGGCTCTGAAGCTGGCGGAGAGCACCCTTGGAAATTCAGAAGCCATGAAGCCAGGAAATCGGAGAAAACTTTTTGGTAGGGAAATCAGAAACCTTGGTGGGACGAACCGTCCCGGTGGGGCACGGCTCGGCGGGGACGCCTCGCCCTACCTTTTTGCGGCAGTTCCATGCCATGTTTCGTCGGATCGATTCCTGGTTTCCTGGCTTCTGAATTCCCTCTCTGCCGCGCCATGAAGGAGGAAACGTTTCCGTCCGACGCCCCGGTCGCTGCCAGCCGCATCACCCGCCGCCGGATGGCGGTGCTCACGTTTGTCGTCTTCACCACGGCGGTGATGACGATGATCATGGCCGACCTGATCTGGGGCATGGCCATGCGCGGCTGGAACGGCGTGATGCTGGCGATGTTCGCGCTGCTGTCGTCGCTCGTCGCGTTCGGCGCCAGCCAGGCTCTCTTCGGTTTCATTTCGCGGCGCGGCTCGGGCGATTCCTGCCAGATCGGCCGAAGCCTGTCCGAAGGTGGCCGTCGAGCTCCGGGCGACGGAATGAGACGCGGCGAAACCGAAACCGCCGCCCGGAGGTCGGTGGCCACCTGGGACAGCCTGCCTCCGGATGAGGAGAGCGTGCCGCTCGCGCCGACGGCGGTGGTCATGCCGATCTGCAACGAAGACGTGGACCGCGTCTACGCCGGCCTGAAGGCGATCTACCGCTCGTTGGCGCGGACCGGGCAGCTCGCGCACTTCGATTTCTTCATCCTGAGTGACTCCACCGATCCGGACAAATGGATCGCCGAGGAGATCGCCTGGGCGCAGGCGGGCCGCGAGCTCGATGCGCGCGGCAAGCTCTTTTACCGGAAGCGGCGGCTCGGCACGAACAAGAAGGCCGGCAACGTGGCGGACTTCTGCCGTCGCTGGGGGCGGCGCTACCGTTACATGGTGGTGCTGGACGCGGATAGTTTTCTCTCCGGGAAAACGCTGGTGCAGATGAACCGCCTGATGGAGTGCAATGCCGGCGTGGCCATCCTCCAGACGGCGCCGGCGCTTTTCCGCGGCGAGACGCTTTACGCCCGCATCCAGCAGTTCGCGATGCGCCTCTACGGTCCGATCTTCGTCGCCGGGCTGAACTACTGGCAGCAGGGCGAGGGCAACTACTGGGGGCACAACGCCATCATTCGCCTCGCACCGTTCATCGAGCACTGTGCGCTGCCGCGCCTGCCGGGCCGCGAGCCGATTGGCGGCAAGATCCTCAGCCATGATTTCGTCGAGGCCGCGCTGCTGCGTCGCGCCGGGTGGGAAGTGTGGATGCTGCCTGACGCCGAGGGCAGCTACGAGGAGGGACCGCCCACGTTGATCGACACCGCCAAGCGCGACCGCCGCTGGTGCCAGGGCAACATGCAGCACACGCTGCTGCTGCTCGCGCCCGGACTGCCGCCGATCAGCCGGATTCACTTCCTGCTGGGAATCTTCGCCTACGTCGCGTCGCTCGTCTGGCTTGTCTCGCTCGTGCTGGGAACGTTGCTGCTCGTCGGCTTCGGTCGCACCGGACTCACCTGGATGCCGAATCCGGGATTCGCGGCCACGCTCGGCTTGAAACCGGAAATCCAGGCCACGGTGCTGCTCAGCATCACGCTGCTGCTGCTGTTCGGGCCCAAGATCCTCGCCGTGATCGACCTGTTCCTGCAGCCGGGCGGCGCCAGACGCTTCGGCGGCGTCGGTCGGGTGCTCGCCGGTGTTTTCCTCGAATCACTTTTTTCCGCGCTCCAGGCGCCGATCCTCATGCTCTGGCATTCGAAGTTCGTCGTGATGACCCTGCTGGGCCGCGGCGTGCGCTGGCTGACCCAGCGCCGGGCAGGGGAGGAACGATTGCCGTGGGCGGAGCTGCTGCACGCGCACGCGAGCCACACGGTGATCGGCCTGGCCTGGGCGCTCCTCCTCGAACACGCCGCGCCGCGCATGCTCCCCTGGCTCGCGCCCGTGCTGATCGGGCTGATCTTTTCGATCCCGCTCTCCGCGCTCTCCAGCCGCGTGCGGCTCGGCCGCGCCACGCGCCGTCGCGGTTTGTTCTGCATTCCCGAAGAGCTCGCGCCGCCCGAGGAACTTGCCGAACTGGATCGCATGCCCGAGACGTCTCCCGTGGAAACGGAAGTTCCGCTCGAGGCCGGCCCCGATCGCGGCCTGGTGCGCGCGATCCTCGATCCCTACATCAACGCGCTCCATCTCTGTCTCCTCCGCGACCGCAGCAGCCAGCAGGCGGAGGAAATCCGGCAGTACTTCGAAGAGAACCGCGAGAAACTGCTGCGCGAGGGTCCGTCCCAGCTCGCGGCCAAGGAAAAGCTCGCGCTGCTCCTGGACGCCGAGTCGGTCTACTGGCTGCACCGCGAACTCTGGCGCCGCCGGCCCTCCGACCTCGGCGCCGAGTGGCAACTGGCGCTCGACTGGAATCGCCGCTCGCGAATGGCGTAACGGAGAGGAAGTAACACGTGGCAGGTAACAAGTAACAAGGGGAATTCCAGCGGCGCAGAAAAATCCCCGATTGGAAGAGAGGCTCGCCCTCTGCGTTTCTGCGCCTCTGCGCGAGATGCCTCGTCCCGGAAAAGTCACCGCTTCGCTCCTCCGAAGCATTCCCCTCGATCGTTCTCCGCTTCCTGGCTTCCGAATTCATCCGCCCGTCCTGTTCCCGCTGTTCCACTGTCCCATCTTGTTACTTGTTACCTGGCTCTTGTTCCTTCCGCCGCCGCACCTTCGGCGGCGGCGGTGGAACTGATTGGTGCCAATGCGGTTTATCACTGGGCATGAACCTCTCGAAAGTCTGGCACGGTTCACCTTATCCCCTCGGCGCAACCTGGACCGGCGACGGCGTGAACTTCGCGCTCTTCTCGCAGTACGCGACCGGCGTGAAGCTGTGTTTCTACGATGCGAACGATCCCGCCAGGGAGATCGGGCATGTGAAGCTGACTGAAAAGACGGATCTGGTCTGGCATGTATTCCTGCCCGAAATCCGCCCCGGCCAGCTCTACGGCTACCGCGTCGAGGGTCCGTACGAGCCGGAGAAGGGCCACCGCTTCAATCCGGCGAAGGTGCTGATCGACCCGTATGCGAAAGCGATCACGCCCGGCCTTCACTGGGATGACGCGCTCTTCGGCTACACGATCGGACACGAGGCGGCGGACCTCAGCCGCGACGACCGCGACAGCGCGCCGTTCGTGCCGAAAGCGATCGTGATCGACCCGACGTTCGGCTGGGACAACGACCGCAACCTGCGCCGCCCGCTGCACGAAACGGTGATCTACGAGGTCCACGTGAAGGGCTTTTCCAAAGTGTGGCCGGTGCTGCCGGAGGATCTGCGCGGCACCTACGCGGGCTTGGGCAGTCCGGCCGCGATCGATTATTTTCAGAAGCTGGGCGTCACCGCGCTCGAACTGATGCCGGTGCACCGTCATCTCGACAGCCGCCATTTGGTGGAAAAGGGGCTCACCGACTACTGGGGTTATAACACGATCGGTTTCTTCGCCCCGGAGTGTTCCTACTGTCGCAAGCCGGAGGACCAAGTCGCCGAGTTCAAGATGATGGTGAAGCACCTCCACGCGGCCGGTCTCGAGGTCATTCTCGACGTCGTGTACAACCACACCGTCGAGGGCAACCAGCTCGGGCCCACGCTCAGCTTCCGCGGCGTGGACAACTGCACCTACTACCGGCTCACCGGCGACAATCCGCGCTACTACATGGACTACACCGGCACCGGCAACACGCTCGACGTGCCGCAGCCGCGCATGCTCCAGCTCCTGATGGACAGCCTGCGGTACTGGGTGACGGAGATGCACGTCGACGGCTTCCGCTTCGATCTCGCCGCGGCGCTCGCCCGCGAACTCAACGACGTGAGCAAGCTCTCCGCGTTCTTCGAAGTCATCCACCAGGATCCGATCATCTCGCAGGTGAAGCTCATTGCCGAGCCGTGGGACGTGGGCGAGGGCGGTTATCAGGTCGGCAACTTCCCGCTGATGTGGGCGGAGTGGAACGGCAAGTACCGCGACACGCTCCGCCGGTATTGGAAAGGCGACTCCGGGCACACGGCGGACTTCGCCTATCGCCTCTGCGGCTGCCCGGATCGCTACGATGGCAGCGGCAAGACGCCCGCCGCGGGCATCAACTTCATCCCCGCGCACGACGGCATCACGCTGCACAATCTCGTCTCGTTCAACGACAAGCACAACGAGGCGAACAAGGAGGGAAATCAGGACGGCGAGAACAACAATAACTCCTGGAACTGTGGCCATGAGGGGCTCGACGCGCCGCCGGAGGTCGCCGCGCTGCGCCGGCGTTTCCGCCGCAGCCATTTCGCCACGCTGCTCCTGTCGCAGGGCGTGCCGATGCTGCGCGGCGGCGATGAGCTGGCCCATTCGCAGAACGGCAACAACAACGCCTACTGCCAGGACAACCCCACGACCTGGCACAGCTGGCGGCAGGACGACGAGGCGAAGCAGTTGCACGCGTTCGTCTCCCGGCTGATCCGCTTTCGCCTCGAGCACCCGATCTTCCACCAGCCGCGCTTCTTCCAGGGCCGAGCCCTCCGCGGCGGCGGGGTGAAGGACATCACCTGGATCAATGCCAACGGCCGCGAAATGGATGACGAGGCCTGGGGCGCGGACTACGCGAAGGTCATCGGCGTGCTGCTCAACGGCGACTCGATGGCGATCACCGACAACTGCGGGCAGCCAGTCCGGGACGAAACCTTCCTCCTGTTTTTCAACGCCCACTTCGAGGACGTGGAGATCCACCTGCCCGGCAACCCCAACGTCCGCTGGCGTGTCATCATCGACACTGCCCGCGAAGAAGGCTTCGTCGACGGCGCCGCCGAAGCCGGCACCGGCTCCCCGCACCGCCTCGGCGCGCGCTCTCTCACCGTTTTCCAGCAAGCCGCCGGCTCCGACGCCGACATCGTCGCCGCGATCCAAGGGAAGTGATTGGCCACAAAAAAACGCAGAACTCGCAAAAAGGGATCCGCTTGGATCGATTTCGCGGTTTCTGCGCCTCTTCGCGGCCAATCTGTCTGGGTTATCGGCCTTTGAGGTAGGAGATCGCGTTGGGCGTCTCGCGGCGGCCCGCCTTTTGCCCGGCGTGGTAGCCTTCGGCGAATTCCTCGATCATCTTCTCGTTGAAACGCGGGATGTCGTCCGGCTTGCGGCTCGTCACGAGGCCCTGGTCGGTCACGACCACCTCGTCGACCCAGTCCGCCCCGGCGTTGATCAGGTCGGTTTTGACGGAGGGATAGGACGTCATGCGGCGACCGCGCACGACATCCGCCTCGATCAGCATCTGCGGCCCGTGGCAGATCGCGGCGACCGGCTTGCCGCTGTTGAAGAAGGCGCGCACGAATCTCACCGCCTCGGGCACCTGCCGCAGTTGGTCGGGATTCATCACGCCGCCGGGCAGGAGCAGGCCGTCGTAATTCGCGGGATCGGCGTCGGCCATGTCCACGTCGATCTCCACCTTGTCGCCGAACTTGT
>CALFNJ010000132.1 GCA_937902865.1 uncultured Opitutaceae bacterium | reverse complement strand
GAGGTAGGGCGAACCGTCCCGGTGAGCCGCGGCTCGGCAGGGACGCCTCGCCCTACCCACACGACCCGTTCAGTCAGCGCTCGAACGTTGAATGTTCAACGTTGAGCTTTGGACGTTGAACGTTTCCTCAGGCCATCGCCTGCTTCAGCTTTTTCACCTTCGGCGCGATCACGTACGCGCAGTAGCCCTGATCGGGATGGTTTTCGAAATAGTTCTGGTGGTAGTCCTCGGCGGGCCAGAATTTCGTCAGCGGGACAATCTCCGTGACAACCGGATCGCGGAACAGCCCCGCCACGCCGGCGAGGGATTTCTCCGCCGCCACTTTCTGCGCGTCGTTCGCGTAGAGGATGATCGAGCGATACTGCGGTCCCATGTCATTGCCCTGGCCGCCGACCTGCGTCGGGTTGTGCACCTTCCAGAAATAGTCGAGCAGCGTGGCGAGCGACACCTGCGCCGGATAGAAATCGATCTTGATCACTTACGCGTGGCTCGTCGCATGCGCGCAGATCTGGTCGTAGTTCGGATTCTGTTCCTTCCCCCCCGCATAGCCCGAGGTCACGTGCTTCACACCGGGCAAGCGTTTGTACGCAGCCTCGGTGCACCAGAAACAACCGCCGCCGAGCACCAACGACTCCGTCGCGGGGGAAGCAGCAGAAGAATGAGCAGAGGCCATGATCGAAACTCTCGCGCAGAGACGCCGGGAAGCAAATCGGAAGAAATTTTCACCACGAAATACACGAACCACACGAAATCATCCGAATCTCGGAAATGAGTGGCCCACGGAACACACGGAATACACAGAAAAAGATCCTATGCTCTGGGCTCCGATTTCCGCGTCATCCGTGTGTTCCGTGGGCCATCCTCCGCCTCCTTTCGTGTGGTTCGTGTATTTCGTGGTGATCCAAAACCTCCGCTTCCGCGTTGCAGTCAGTGGAAATCAGAGAACGTTCGATTCGTGGCCGCCAGCTCGCCTACCCCTGCTTCCTCGTCCGACTGCCGATTGGACAAATGGTTGTGGAGCGTGCGGGTGTTCAAGACACGCGCCGAGGCCACCGATGCCTGCCGCGCCGGCAAGGTCATGATCGGCGCGCATGAGGCCAAGCCGGGGCGCGATGTCCGCATCGGCGAGACCATCGAGGCCAAGGTCGGGCTCACGCTCCGCACGCTCAAGGTGCGCGGCCTGCCGCGCTCGCGCGTCGGCGCGAAGCTGCTCCCCGAGTTCATGGAGGACCTCACGCCGCCCGCCGAATACGAGCGCGCCAAGCAGGCCAGCCTCGAGCACATGCTCGCCCGCGAGCGCGGCCGTCCGACCAAGAAAGACCGCCGCGACATGTCGCGACTCTTCGGCTTCGAGTGAGCCCAGATTTAATCACCACGAAACACACGAACCACACGAAATCATCCGGATCCCGGAAATGAGTGGCCCACGGAACACACGGAATACACGGAAAAAGATCCTATGCTCTGGGCTCCGATTTCCGTGTTATCCGTGTGTTCCGTGGGCCACCCTCTGACTTTCGTGTGCTTCGTGTATTTCGTGGTGAAAAATTTCTTCCCGGTCAGCGCGTCAGCTTGCGGTATTTGATGCGGTGCGGCTGGTCCGCTTCCTTGCCCTTCCGGCGGCGGAAATCCTCGAGGTAGCTCGAGTAGTTGCCGTTGAACCACTGGACGTAGCTGTCGCCTTCGAAGGCGAGAATATGCGTCGCCACGCGGTCGAGGAACCAGCGGTCGTGCGACACCACCACCGCGCAGCCGGCGAAATTCTCCAGGCCTTCCTCCAGCGCGCGGATCGAGTTCACGTC
>CALFNJ010000131.1 GCA_937902865.1 uncultured Opitutaceae bacterium | reverse complement strand
CGGCAGCGGCATTGTCTGCGTGCCGACGGTCGAGCACCAGCTGCGCCGGCTCGGCCTGGGGCCCATGGTGGCGGGCAACCGCGAGTCGCATCGCACGGATTTCACGGTGAGCGTCGACGCCGCCGAGGGCATCACCACGGGCATCAGCGCCTACGATCGGACGCAGACCATCCGTCTGCTCGCGGATCCGACGGCCCGACCCGAGCAGCTCGTGCAGCCCGGCCATGTCTTTCCGCTCCGGGCGCGTCCGGGTGGCGTGCTGGAGCGGGCGGGACATACGGAGGCCGCGGTGGACCTCGCGATCCTCGCCGGCCTGCATCCGAGCGGAGTGCTGTGTGAATTGATCAACGACGACGGCACGGTGCAGCGCCTGCCGCAGCTGATCGCGTTCAAGGAGAAGTTCGGCCTGCGGATGATCTCCATCGCGGCCCTCATCGAATACCGCGCCCAGCGGGATCACCTGGTCGAGCGCGTGGCGAAGCAGCCGTTCCCGAGCGAATTCGGCGACTTCACCCTGCATGTTTTCCGCAGCAAGCTCGACCACCGCCATCACCTGGCGCTGGTGATGGGCCAGCCGGGAGCCGAGCCGACGCTCGTGCGCGTGCACAGCGAGAACCGCTTGAGCGATGTCTTCCGCGGCCGGGGCATGGACAGCCATCGCTCCCTGACCGCTTCGCTTGCCGCGGTGGCGAAGGCGGGCCGCGGCGTGGTGCTCTACATGGAGCCGGCCAACGCGGGCGAGGCGCTGGTGCGTCACCTGGCGGCGAAACCGGGCGAGACGCCGGCGCCGATGAGCTTCCGCGATTACGGCATCGGGGCGCAGATCCTTGCCGCCCTGGGCCTGCGCAAGATCCGGCTGCTCTCGAACAGCGCGCGCAAGGTGGTCGGGCTCGACGGCTACGGACTGGAAATCGTCGAGCAAGTGAAACCCTAGGCGACCGGTGCGAGTTATTTTGGATTTCGGATTGCGGATTTTGGATTTGGGACAATCGATCAACCTTTCATGAGTTTTTCTCCTCCTCAGGCTCGGGCCGTCGATGGAACGCCGTTTGCGATCGGCGTGGTCGCGGCGCGTTTCAATGAGGAGCTGGTGGACGCGCTGCTGGCCCGCGTGACCGCGGGGCTGCGGGCGGCGGGAGTGAAGGAGCGGCGGATCTCGCTGGTCCGCGTGCCCGGTTCGCACGAGGTCCCGTGGGCGGCGGCGGAACTGGCGCGGAGCCGGTGCGACTGCGTCATCGGGCTGGGCGTCCTGATCGGCGGCGACACCTCCCATCATGAAATGGTCGGCCAGAGCGTCTCGCACGCCCTGCTGCGCGTCGCGCTGGAAACCCGCGTGCCGGTGATCAACGGCGTGATCGTCGTCAACACGCTCGCCCAGGCCGAGGCGCGCTGCCGCGGCCGGATCGACCGCGGTGCGGAATTCGCCGCCGCCGCGCTGGCGATGGCTGCGCTGAAACGGTCCAAGAGAAAGCAGCTTTCCCGATGAGCAAAGCCCTGTTCGCCCAGCGCCGGGACGGCCGTGTGGCCGCCCTGCAATATCTCTATGCGTGGAGCATCAATCCACCGGCGAACCTGGCGGAGGACCTGCGGGTTTTCTTCGAGAATCTCGAGCACCCGCGCGACCACTACGCGTTCGGCGAGGAGCTGATCCACGGCGTGATCGACCACATCGCCGACATCGACGCGCGGATCAAGGGCCTGGCGCACAACTGGGAATTCGACCGCATCGCGAAGATCGACCTCGGCATCCTGCGTCTGGCGATGTTCGAGATGATCCACCGCAAGGACATCCCGCCCGTGGTCTCGATCAACGAGGCGATCGACCTCTCGAAGCAGTTCTCCAACGCCGACTCCAAGCGCTTCATCAACGGCATCCTCGACCGCCTCAAAGACCAACTCGGCCGCGACGCCCGCAAGGCAGAGTAGTTTTTATCTGGAACTCAGGAAATCAGGAAAGATCTGATCGGACGACCCCGAGTCATTGGGGTATGGGGGAACTGAAGAACAAGGATTTGAGCGGGCGAGTGATCGAGGCGGCGATCAATGTGCATCGAACGCTGGGACCCGGGTTTATCGAATCGATTTACGAAAACGCGCTTTGCCTGGAGCTGGGCAAGGCCGGACTGAAGTATGAGAGACAGAAAGCAGTTCCTATTCTCTACGAAGGTATCGAGGTCGGCGTGCATCGCTTTGACCTGCTGGTGGAAGGCTGCCTCCTGATCGAATTGAAGGCAGTTACGGTTTTGGAGGATATCTTTTTCTCCGTCGGCCGGTCCTACATGAAAGCGCTGGGCATTCAGGATGGTTTGCTGCTCAATTTTGCGGTCCGTCCGCTCACGATTCGCCGAATCGGTCGCGAATGGCAGCCTACCGCTTCCTGATTTCCTGAGTTCCAGATAAATAAATTCATGTTCGGCCTTTTAAAGAAATTCAAAGACGGTCTGTCCAAGACGGTCTCCGCGATTGCGGCGAAGACGGGATCGATTTTTGGCGGGAAGAAGATCGATGCCTCGTCGCTCGAGACGCTGGAAGAGGCGCTCTACACGGCCGACTTTGGCGTCGAGACCGCCACGGAGATCCTCGACGAGATCAAGGCCGCTTATCGCAAGGACAAGGAGCTGCGCGGACAGGAGGCCGCCGCCATCGGCGCCGAGGTGCTGCGGCGCGTGCTGGAGGGCGCGGAGGGCAAGCTCGAGGCCGTCGGTGGCGGCGGCTCGGCGGCGGCGAATCCGGTCGTGATCGCCATGATCGGCGTGAATGGCTCGGGCAAGACCACGACGTCGGCCAAGCTGGCTTGGCGGCTGAAGGAGGACGGCAAGTCCGTCACGCTCGCGGCCTGTGACACCTTTCGCGCGGCGGCGGTCGAACAGCTGCGGGCCTGGGCGACGAAGCTCGATCTCGAGCTCGTCGCAAATCAGCCGGGCGCGGATGCCGCCGCGGTCGCTTTCGACGCCTGGCAGGCGGCCAAGTCGCGCGGGCGTGACTTCCTCATCGTCGACACCGCCGGGCGGCTGCACACGAAGGCGCCGCTCATGGAGGAACTCGCGAAGATCCGCCGGGTGCTCCAGATGAACGATCCGACCGCACCCCAGCACCGCTGGCTGGTCGTCGACGGTTCGCTCGGCAGCAATTCCATCGAGCAGGCGAAGGTCTTCCACCAGAGCTTCGGCCTGACCGGTCTCGTCGTGACCAAGCTCGACGGCACGAGCCGCGGCGGCGCACTCGTCGGCATTTACCGTCAGCTCAAGATCCCGATCTATTTCCTCGGCCTCGGCGAAAAAGCCGAGGACCTCCAGCCCTTCAGCGTCGAGAGCTACGCCAAGGCGGTCTTCGGCCTGGAAGATTGAGAATTGAGGGTGGAGAAAGGGAGTTATCTGGAACTCAGGAAATCAGGAACGGATCGATCCCCGGTCCGAGGGTGGGGCACGTTATCCCTAACGCGCCGAAACCGTTATCCGCGTTCCAGGTCCGACGGAACCGAACCGACGCGTTAGGGATAACGCGCCCTACCTAGATGCGCGTTCTTTACGGACGCCCGTCCGCCCGATTCCGAGGTGGAACGCGTTGTCCCTAACGCGTTGTTGGCTCCGTCCGCGGCAAATGTTGGCAATGTCTTTCAGCGCGTTAGGGACAACGCGCTCCACCTTCGATTACTTCGCCGTGGCGACCAGCTGGATCGGGTTGGCAACGTCTCTCAACGCGTTGGGGACAACGCGTTCCACCTTCGATCCGGATCCGTGGGTCCTCTTTTGGCCAGCGTCCGATCTCTGCGCCTTCGCGCCTCTGCGCGAGACGGATCGAACTCCGGATTTTCGATCGCAGCACCAGCGGCCTGGGTCCGAGGGTGGGGCGCGTTACCCCTAACGCGCCGAGACCGTTATCCGCATTTCAGGTCCGGCGGAGCCGAACCGGCGCGTTAGGGATAACGCGCCCTACCTCAGGTGCGGGTCTCCGACCCGCACCTGTCAGATCGATTTAGGGGCGTTCTTTACGAACGCCCGTCCGCCCGATTCCGAGGTGGAACGCGTTGTCCCTAACGCGTTGTTGGCTCCGTCCGCGGCAAATGTTGGCAATGTCTTTCAGCGCGTTAGGGACAACGCGCTCCACCTTCGATTACTTCGCCGTGGCGACCAGCTGGATCGGGCCGAGCAGACCGGCCGTGATCGGCTGGATCTGGTTCATGTCCTGCGGCTGGAAGCGGTCGCCGAACTGCGCGATGACCGCCTTGTAGGTTTCGCGGTAATCCGGGATCGGCTTCGACGCCATCGTGTTGACGGCGAGATTGGCGACCTCGATGCGAATGTCGTTGCTGCCGGCCTTCAGCAGGCCGGAAACGTCGAGAACGTACGGCGGATGCCAGACCGAGCCGGCACGCTGGCCGTTCACGTAAACCACCGCCGCCTCGCGCACGGGCGCCTCGACCAGCGCCTGCATGCGCTGCATGCCGCGGCCCGGAGTGGCGGGCTTGGCTTCGCCGAAGTTGAGCTGCAGGCCGACGCCGGACTGCAGGAGATTCGCCGGTACATCCACGGACTTCCGATAGGTGGCGACACCGGAGAAATGGCGCGTCGCTTCATCCTCAGTCCACGACTTGAGTGCGTTCATCGGCTGCGGCGTGCCGTTCTGGCCGAAGGCCACGGTCCAACCGGTGCTGAGGTCGAGCGGCGCCGGCAGCGCGGTCGCCTTGGCCACCGGTGCGGCGGGCAGCTTGCGCGAGGTGAACGTCAGGACCTGCGAGCCGTAGGCGTCGAGATTGAGCGCGACGGTCGTCGTGTCGGCCGCGGAGGACGCGACCACGGCGGGCGTGATGCGGCCCGTCATCGGGTCCCACCATTCGGGCTGAAGACCGGAAACACGGAACGTCGCCTGCACGGCCTTCGGCGTGTTGCCGGTGTTGGCGAGGAAATAGACTTCGCCGCCATCGGTGTGGCGGTGCACGACGCCGATTTCCGGCGCGGACGCGGTGAAGGCGACATCGGGCTTCAGCCGCGCATTCACGGCGCTGGCGAAGTCGGACTCGTTTTCGATGAAGACGCCGCGCGCATTCGGCGCCTTGAACAGGCGCTGGGCGATTGCCGCCACTTCCTGGCTGTCGGCTTCGCTGGTCTTGAAGCCGGGCGCGAGCGCCGGGAGCCGGCGGGTCGCCACGACGATGCCGCCGTTCTTCGCGAACTGCTCGAGCTCGCGCATCGTCTTGAGCGGGATGCGCTCCACGCCGGCGAGGACGACGATCTTGTAGTGGACGTCACCGAAGGCGAGCGAGCCGCCGTCGACCTTGCCGCGGCGGTCGAGCAGGCCGTCGTCGAAGAAATCGAGATTGTAGCCGGCATCGAGAATGCGGCCGGTGATGTCGCGGCCGAGGGTCTGGATCAGGGAGCTGTTCATCGCCACGCGGCCGGGCGTGAAGCTGGCCCAGGCGTCGCTGTCGGCGAGATAGAGCGCGACATCGTTCGCCGGCGTGCCCTGGCGCAGGAGGCTGCTCATGCGCTGCAGGTAGGCGGTGATGTCGGGCATCACGATCCACCACGGGTTCTTTTCGTCGAAGACCGCGGAGGCGTACAACCGCCAGCCCGGATACTCGATCGTCTCCGGCGTGTAGGGCCAGCCGTGGGCGAT
>CALFNJ010000130.1 GCA_937902865.1 uncultured Opitutaceae bacterium | reverse complement strand
CCGAAGAAGCTCGGGCGCTCGCTCGCCGAGGTGCAGGCGGGCCTGGGCGCGCACTGGAAGAAACTCGGCGGCACATGAATTCAACCTCCGACCTCTGCCGCCCCGGTCTCCTGTAACCTATTGGGTTACTTTCCCCTTTATCCCATGAACGTCATCGAAATCACCGGCCTCCAGCGCCGCTACGGACGCACCGATGCGGTGCACGACCTCACCATGTCCGTGCCGGAAGGCAGCATCTTCGCCCTGCTCGGGCCGAACGGCGCGGGCAAGAGCACGACGTTGAAGGTGCTGCTCAACCTCCTTTCGCCCACGGCGGGGTCGGTGCGGGTCCTGGGGGTGGACTCGCGCCGGCTCGCCGCGGGCGAACGCCGGCAGATCGGCTACGTGTCGGAAGGGCAGCAGCTGCCGGACTGGATGACGGTGCGCCAGTTTCTCGACTATTGCCGGCCGTTCTATCCGGCGTGGGATTCGGCGCTGGAGAAAAAGCTGATGGCGGACTTCGAGCTGCCGTCGGACCGCAAGCTCAAGCACCTCTCCCGCGGGATGCGGGTGAAGGCGATGCTCATCTCGGTGCTGTCGTTCCGGCCGCGCCTGCTCGTGCTGGACGAGCCGTTCAGCGGCCTGGATCCCGTGGTGCGCGACGAGGTCGCCCAAGGCCTGGTCGAGACCGCGCGGCTGGGGGAGTGGAGCGTCCTGATGGCGTCGCATGATATCGAGGAGGTCGAGCGGCTCGCCGACCACATCGCGATCATCGACCAGGGGCGGCTCAGGATTTCCGAAAGCGTCGAATCGCTGCTCAGCCGTTTCCGTCGCGTCGAAGTCACGCTCGGCGAAGGCGACATGCATCCGGAGAACGCGCCGGTGGAAGACTGGCTGCAGCTGGAGCGCTCGGGACAGCGGGTGCGGTTCGTCGACAGCCGCTTCTCCGAGGAGGAAAGCAACCTGCGCTGCAGGCGCTGCTTTCCGGGGGCCACGGTCTCCGCGCAGACCATGCCGCTGCGGGACATCTATCTTTCGCTGGCGCGCTTGGGCAAAGCCGCGCGAACCGTTTCGGCCTGATGCACCTCATCTGGCACATCTTCAAAAAGGATGCGCGCCTGATGCGCGGTCCGCTGGCCGCCTGGGTCGGCATGCAGGTGACGACTCTCCTCATTGCGGGCCTCATGGTGCTTCCGATGACGGTGGACTCGCGACAGGGATCGATGGGCTGGGACGCAGGGACCGGCTGGATGGATTGGGTCGCCGGTGGGCATGTCCTGTTTCTCACGATGACCTGGATGAGCGCGTACTTCTTCGCCGCGATTCCGCTGCACGAGGATGCGGCGTCCAGCCCTGAGGCTTTTTGGCGGACACGGCCGATTGCCCGGTGGGAATTGCTCGGCGCCAAGCTGCTCGGTGGGTTCGTTTTTTTCATCCTGCTGCCCGTGCTGCTGCGCCTTCCCTGGTGGCTGGCGCACGGTTTCAACTTGCGCGAAACGGCTTTGGCCGCGCTCGAAACCGGCCAGGCCTCCGGGGCGATCTTCGGGCTGGCCCTGGCGGTGGCGTGCCTCACCACGAGTGCGGGACAGTTTTATCGCTGGACGCTGGCCGTGGTGGGTGGGGTGGCGGCGACGGCCTTCCTGCTGCTGGCCACTCGCGTTTATCATCCCGGCAGCCCCACGCTCTTCGCTAATGGCCCCTACTGGGCCAAAACGGGAATGACGATCGCGGTCCCGCTCACGCTGGTGGCGATCAGTCAATTCCTCGCCCCGAACCGCCTCCGTTCCGCTTTGCTGGTGGGGGTATTTCTTTTCACCGGGACGTTTATCGTCACGACGGTTCCCGTCGCTCCCAACCTTCCCCGATTGAAGACGGAAATTTCGGCCGACCTGACGAAGATTGCCCTCGGCGAGGGGAAAGTGCGCGTCACACCCAGCTCGGCCTCACCCCGGACGCTCGTCACCCTGCAGAATGGCGAGCTCTTTTTCGGGCCTGAGGCTGAGCACAAGGCGACCGTGTATCCCGAGAGCGATTTCAACGTGCTTGCAGCGGTCGCGAAGTCCTTTGCCCAGTCGAGCCAGCTGCCGCCGGACACGGGAACGTATGATTTTTATGAGCGCCAGGGCCGCGAGGTCTTCGCGATCGACGAGGCCGCGCTGCGGACTGAAGGCACGCTCTGGGAGGTGGAATATCGCCTGAGCATTCCGGTCGCCGCCGGGGCGGAAATCAAAGAGGGAGGCCGCGCTCTGCGCATCAGCGGACTGGTCCCCGGTCGCGCTGACGCGGCGACTTCGCAGGCCATTCGCGGCCAGCTCTTGCTGCAGGAGACGTCGCCGGACCTGGAGGTGGAGGCGGAAGCGCGGCCCCAGGGATTCAGCGAGTTTTACTTCCTGATGACGCCGACCGGCGCGAAGCGGATCATGCCTGACTCCGTGGCCTTCTTTACGTCGTCCGAGGTCCGGGTGCGCACCGCATTTTTCCCCTTCAGTGCGGAAGAGAGCGGGCCTCTGCTCAGCTCGGGAGACGCGCCGGCCTCGCTGCGGCTGGTCAAGGTCGGACTGCGCCGGCTCGGCACCTTCCAGACGCAGGTTCCGGTGAAGCTGCCGGCGCCGAAATCCTGAAGCCTCTGGAACCATTCTCATGAAACTGCTCTGGCACATCGTGAAAAAAGATTTGCGCCACCTGCGCTGGCTGCTGGCTGGCTGGGTGGCGGTCATTGGTCTGCAGGTGCTGCTGGGAGTTTGGATGCGGACGGGCGCCGATTCGTGGGCGCGTGAAGACGTCGACACGCTGAATAGCGGGTTGCTCTTCCTGCAGGCGTTCATCGCGATCTTTCTGACCGCCGAGCTGGTGCAGGAGGATTCGCTGGTCGAACCCACGGCTCATTGGCTGACGCTGGCGATCTCCGGCCGACAGCTGCTGGCGGCGAAGTTCGCCGGACTTGTGCTCATCGTCTGGGTGTTGCCGGCTGTCATCCTCTGGCCCTGGTGGCTGAGCAACCACTGGGAGCCATCCGACCTGGCGATCGGCACGCTGGTGGTGATCGTCGTGCATGCAATGATCACGCTTCCGGCGTTGCTGGTCGCGACCATGACGAACAACTGGTCGCGCTTCGTTACGTGGATGATCGTTTTCGCCCTGGCGCTGTTCGTCGGATGGATGTCGCTGGCGGCTCAATATGAATCGACCCCGATCGAAATCCGTCCGCCTGCCACCCTGTCCGTGAGCCGGGCGCTCGCCGGAATCGCGACTATTGCCGTCATGGCGGTGGCCGTCGCGGCGAACCAATACCTGACGCGCTCCCGGTCCCGCTCGATCGCCGCCATCGCCCTCGCCAGCTTCGCGGTCGCGCTGATCCTCAATTGCTGGCCGACGGATTTCGCCGCCGGCGTCGTCGAGGGGCTGCAGCCCAAGCTGCCTCCTCCCACCACGCTTGCCCTGCACCTGGATTCCCTTTCCGGCAGCACCCTGCCGCCCAGCACCTCGAATCCCCGGCCGATCCTGGGTTTGAACACGGTCGGAACGATCAGCGGATTGGCGCCGGAAGATTATGTCAGCGGGCGGATCCTGCGCGCGGAGTGGCGGTGGCGGAAGGGGTCGTACCTGACTCCCCGGCAGATGAACTTCGGTTTTTTCAATTCCGGGCGGGGACTATATCCCGATCTTGTCCCGGGAAGGTCGATGGACCTGTTTCCCCGACGGGATCAGCTCCGATCGCTCGGTCTGTTCTCAGTGCCGCCCTACCTTGCGAGCCGCCTGCTCGCCGAACCGTCGCAGTTCAAGGCCCGGCTCGAAATGACTGTGATCCATCGGGAAGTTCTCGCCGAGGTCCCTCCGCAGGCCGGGATCAGTTTTGGCCGGGACTCGGAATGGAACCGGATCATTTCCGCTGACCGCAGCTCGGATAATGGCTATCTCTTTCTGGCTTTGGTGCGGACGCAGCCGCTGTGGGGCGATCTGAATCTGCACAACCTGCCATTTTCCCGGTCGCGCGCGCTCGTGTTTTTCAACCGGTTGGATCGCGAGGTCATGCAAATGCTGGGCACGACCGGCCCGGATAGCCCGGTTCGCACCATCCGTTTCAACCCCATTGGTGGAGTGTTTCTCGCCCAGACGATTTATCGGGTCCGGCCTCCCCGGGAGTATGTCCGCGACAAGCCGATCGGGCAGCGCAACGGGCCGATCGATCCGCATTGGCTCGACGAAATTTCGGTGATCTGGACCCAGGATCGCGGCGTGGCGAGTTTCGAGACGGAGATCGCCGAACCACATTTTGTCGTGCACTTCGAGGCTCCCTCCCGGTATCCGCAGTCGGTTCGTCGCTGATCAGGGTCCCGGTCAGACCGGGCAGGGCGATCCTTCGCGATCGCGTGATTTTCGGGATCGAGGAAATCTTCTCGTTTTCCTTCGGAACCGACGGAGAAAGAAAACGAGTACGAGAAAGAGAAAGATTATTTCGGAATAGCCGGGCGAACTGGGCACGCCTCCTGAATTTTACCACAGAGACACGGAGGCACCGAGAAAAGGAAAGGTGGCTAGGCCTCGGTGTCTCCGTGCCTCTGTGGTGAAAGGATCGCGTTCGCGGCTCGGCGGGGACGCCTCGCCCTACCTTGCGCTCGGCGCTGCCAGCCAGCGGACCAAGTCGGCGTCTTCCAGCAGATTCGTGCCGAGTTGGTAGTCGGGCGCGAGCAGGCTGGCGTAGCTGGGCTCGAGGAGGCGGCGGCAGTGGAGGATGACGCGTGCGCGCTGGCCGGGGGCGCGGACGAGCCGGCCGAGGGCCTGGTTCACCTTGGTCATGCCGGGGACTTGGTAGACGCGACGGAAGGCTTCCTCGCGGCCTCGCCCGGCCAGTTCGGCGAGGCGGGCGCGCTGCACGGCGTTGACCTCGGGAAGCGCGGGGCCGACGACCATCGCGTGCGAGACGCGGCCGCCGAGCAGGTCGATGCTTTCGGCGAAACTCGAGCCGAGCACGAGGAAGAGCGCGTCTGCTAGCACGAGCGATTCCTCGACCCAGGCCGCCTGCGCCGCGAGGTCCTTGAGCCGCGGCTGCAGCGCGACCCGCAGCACCGAGCCGGCCTGCTCCAAGGCGCGCTGGATCGCCTCCGCGTAGGCGTAACTCGGAAAAAACACGGCGATCGCAGATGTCGCCTCTGCTCCGATTGGGAATTTGTCCCTTGGCGTTTGGGATTTCCGCGCGAGCGCGGCGGCGTGGAGCGCTTCGATGGTGGCGGCGGTAGTGGCGTGGTGTTTTGCTCGCTGCTGGAAACTCGTGTCGACGCGGGCGTCGAAGGCGACGTCGTAGGCGCCTTCTCGCCAGGGCGTGTGCGCGATGACGTGGCCGGCTGCGCCAGCGGTGTCGGGTGTCGCAAGCCGGGCGTCCGCGAGGAACGCCCCTACGGCGGAGGGTGAGGTGGAGAGGGCCGCGAGGCCGCAGTTTTCCGCCGATCGCCGCAATTTCCTGCCTTCCCCGCGAAGCGGCGGGAGGGGGACCGTCGCTCGCTCTGCGGCGAGCGGTCCCCCTCCCGCCATCGCTGCCGCGATGGGGGAGGTCAGGCGGCGAGCGCGGCGACTTCCTTCGGCAGGGCGGCCAGGCCGGCGAGCGCGACCCGCAGCGCCTCGACGATGGGCGTGTGCG
>CALFNJ010000129.1 GCA_937902865.1 uncultured Opitutaceae bacterium | reverse complement strand
AACGCGCTGTTTGGCTCCGTCGGAGATTTTTCGTCGACGGAGGTTTCAACGCGTTCCACCTTAACGCCGAAGTGCCGGCGCTGCCTCGAGCCACGCGACCGGGAGGTCGCATCCCATTTTTCACGCTTCGCGCAGCGCACGATCGTCATTCCGCAATCCGCAATCCGGAGTCCGCATTTCCTCAAAGGCTTGAGGGCCGCCCACCGGCATCGCTAAATCGGGCCACCCCTCCCCCAACCCCATGAAGTTCCTGTCCGCTCCGACCCCCGCGGCGCCGGCTCCTGCCCGACGCACCTTCCTCCGCCAGCTCACGGTCGCCGCCACCGCGGCGGTGTTTCTGCCCCGGGCCTTCGCGGCCCTGCCCGCCGCCAAGATCACGCGCGTGCGCGTGTACCGGCCGCCGAACCTCAACGTCCATTTCAATCAGAGCAACATGATCGTCACGATCGAGACGGACATCGGCATCACCGGCGTCGGTGAAGGCGGCGCCCGCGACACGATCGAGCAGTGCGCGACGCGGCTCATCGGACAGAACCCCTTCGACATCGAACGTCGCTGGCAGGACATGTACCGGGCCTGGTTCTATCCGCCGGGCCGCGAGAAAATCCATGCGCTTGGTGCGCTCGATCTCGCGCTGTGGGACATCAAGGGCAAGGCACTCAAGGTTCCCGTCTACGATTTACTGGGTGGCATGAATCGGAATTTCGTTGAGAGCTATCTCGGCGGCGCCGGCACCGGCAAGCAGCTCCAGGACCGCGCCCGGGCGGCGATCGAGGCCGGCTATCGCGCGTTCCGCATCGATGCCGCCAGCGTCGATGGACGTGCTCCCGGCGAGGACATGCGTGGTCCGGTGTACAACACCCACGAGCGCGTCCGCCAGGTCGCGCAGGACGCGAAGGACCTGCGCGAGGGCGTCGGTCCGAACGGCGATTGGATCATCGACCTGCATCAGCGCTTCGACTTCGCCGACGGTTTGCGCGCCTGCAAACTGGTCGAGGAATACGAGCCTTATCTGATGGAGGATCCGGTGCGCACCGATCAGTTCAACGACGACATCCCGAAATTGCGGAAGCTCACGACCGTCCCGCTCGCCGCCGGCGAGGAATGGGGCCAGCGCTGGGATTTCAACAAGCTGGTCGAGAACCACGACATCGACTACGTGCGCTGTACCCTGCCGAACGTCGGCGGCATCACCGAAATGGTGAAGATCGCTGCACTCTGCGAAACCCATGCGGTCGGCATCGTGCCGCACTTCACCGGTCCGGTTTCGACCGCGGCCCTCGTCCATGCGATGGGCCCGTTCTCCGGTCCGACCATCGTCGAGATCGGCAGCAACACCCGTCCCGCCGAGCACATCAGCGAAGGCCTCGAGTTGAAGAAGGGAAAACTCTGGCCCAATGGCCGCCCCGGACTGGGCGTGACGCCGAACATGGAGCGCCTGACCCAGATCGCGGAATTCACCGACCCCGGCCCAAGCCGCACGATCTACTTTCGCCCCGACGGCTCCCAGACGAGCTGGTAACAAAATCCGATCCGAGTTTCGCCCAGAGCCGCGGAGGCGCGGAGAAATCCCAAACGCCAACTTCCAAACGCCAAACACGGAAACCAATCTCCGTGTCTCCGTGCCTCTGTGGTGAAATCCGAAAGCTCGTGGTGAAAATCCAAATTAAGCCCCGGTTGAATTCCCGGCTTCCTGGCTTCTGAATTATTCGCAGCTCCGTTCCTTGCGCCGGGTGCATCTCCACTTACGGTGTCGGCGCCATGAAAAATTCCTCCGCGTCGGCGTCATCTTCCCAACCGAATGCCGCCGCGAGCGGCGTGTTCAAGATCGCCGGCGATCTGCCGGTGCACCGCCTGGGCTTCGGCGCCATGCGCATCACCGGCCAGGGCGTCTGGGGCGAGCCGAGGGACCCGGCCGAAGCCCGCCGGGTGCTGCACAAGGTGATCGATCTCGGCATCAACCTGATCGACACCGCCGATTCCTACGGCCCCGAGGTCAGCGAACGGTTGATTGCGGAAGCGCTGCATCCCTATCCCAAGGGGCTGGTGATCGCGACCAAGGGCGGGCTCACCCGCTCCGGGCCCGGCGAATGGGCACCGGTCGGACGCCCGGAATATCTGCGCCAGTGCGTCGAACTCAGCCTCCGCCGCCTCAAGGTCGATCGCATCGACCTCTACCAGCTGCACCGCATCGATCCCAAGGTGCCCGCCGCCGAAAGCCTCGGCGCGCTCAAGGAGCTGCAGAAGGCGGGCAAGATTCGCCATATCGGCCTCTCGGAAGTCTCGGTCGATGAAATCAAGCAGGCCGAAAAGATCGTCAAGGTCGTGTCCGTCCAGAACCTCTACAACATCGGTAACCGCCAGAGTGAGGCCGTCCTCGATTATTGCACCAAGCAGTCGCTGGGCTTCATCCCGTGGTTCCCGCTCGCCGCCGGCGATCTCGCGAACGCCGGCAGCGCGCTGAGCCAGGCCGCCAAGCGCCACGGCGCCAGCGTCTCGCAGCTGGCCCTGGCGTGGCTGCTGCATCGCTCGCCGGTCATCCTTCCGATTCCCGGCACGTCGAGTGTCGCGCACCTGGAGGAAAATACGAAAGCCGCGAGCCTTCAGCTCTCCGAGCAGGAATGGCAGGAGATCGCCAAGTCCGCCGGCAGTACCCGGTAGGTGGAACGCGTTGTCCCTAACGCGTTGAGCGCTCAGCCAACATTTTAAGCGCGGACGGAGCCAACAACGCGTTAGGGACAACGCATTCCACCTCAATGCGTCATCGCGTAGAAGATGATATTTATCGCGAGCGGGTACGCGATCTTCTCGGAGTAGTTCTTGAAGTAATCGTGGTCCTCGCCTTCGCGCTCCCAGCCGTCGCTGTCGTCGGAATTGTGCAGGCCCATCACCATGATGCGGCCCTTGGCGTCGAAGATCACCCGGTGATGGATCACGGTGTTCGGGATTTTCAATCCGACGTGGATGTTCGGCACCTGCGCCTTTTCGCGAATATCGAACACGCAGTGATACAGCGGATGCTCGATCGGCAATTCCTCGAAGTGTGAGTCCGGCAGGATTTCCCGGAAAAGGCGCTCGACGTGCTGCCACTCCTGTTCGCCCCCGAAATCGGACATCAGCATGAAGCCGCCGTTCAGCAGATAGTGGCGCAGCGCGACGATCTCCGCGTCCGTCAAGCCCATGGCGCCGGGCGCGGAGGCGAAGAGAAACGGATACTGCTGCAGTTCGGGATCGGTGGCTCGCAGCATGCGCCCGTCGGGATCGACCTGCAGCGAGGTCATCTCCTTCAGGCGGTACGAGAGATTGAGATCCGCATCGGGACAGTCCGTTGTCCAGCCACCCCGGCCACCGTCGAGCGGCCGGGGCGCGGCGTCGTAGCGCAGCCGGACAAACGTGAAGACGTCGCCCTTGAATCCGACGGGATTGAGCCATTCCGGAGTTCCCGTGCTGCGCGAGCCGAGCTCGCGGGTCACCGTGGTCCCGGGCGGCACATAAATCTGCCCTCCGCCGTACCCGCGCTGCCGCTGCGCCAGCAGGCTGCCGCCAAGAACAAATCCGGCTAGCAACAGCAGCACCGGCCACGCACATCGGCGCACGGGGGAAGCGCACATGGTGTCGCGACCATCGTCCCGGGCGCCAACCGACGCAAATCCAATGCCCTCGCTCGATGTAGGGCGTTCCTCGCGGACGCCCGGATCAGTCATCGCGATGCGAAGACGGGCGTCCGCGAGGAACGCCCCTACACGGAGATGCCCACTGAACGCAGAAACTTTGTCAGCTTTTCCGCGTGCCGACCACTTGTAGGCATCATGAAAATCAACCAAGTCCTCTTTTTTACGGGCGGCCTGGCCGCCTGCGGGATCGCCGCCTTCTGGTTCGAAACCCGTCCTTCCCCTCCTGAGCCGTCGGTGCCTTTGGCGGAGGCGATACGCCCTCCCTCTCCGCGCCCGGAACCCCGATCATCGTTCGTGGCCGACCCTTCGCCTTCACCTGCGCCCGCCCCGTCCGCGCCGGCGCTTGATGTGCAACCTGCGGTACCGACGATCGAAACTGCTCCGGTCGCACCTGTTACCGCCGAGGATCTCGCGGCGGAGCAAGCGGTGACCCAGTTGATCTCGCCGGAAACGAGCTTCGTGCAGAAGCAGTCCGTCTGGGCCAGCCTGCGCAACAATCCAGAGCAGGTAGACCGAATGATCGCGCTGCTGGAGCGGAGCGCGCAGCAGAATCCCCAGGAGGCGGAGATTCCCGCTCAACTCGGTCTGGCTTACCTCATGAAAATTTCGACCTCCCAGGACGTTCGTGAGCAAGGCATGGGCGGGATGAAGGCCGACCTGAGTTTCGACGCGGCCCTGAAATTGGATCCCACCAACTGGTCCGCGAATTTCCTGAAGGCCCAGGCGCTGATGCATTGGCCCGACTCGATGAACATGGGGCCACAAGTCATCCAGCGTTTCACCAACCTGATCGAGCAGCAGGAAAGCCAGCCCTCGCGTCCGGAGTTCGCGATGACCTACCAACTGCTCGGCGAGCAGTATCAGAAGACCGGCCAGGCGGAGGAGGCCCGACAGATCTGGACCCGCGGACTCGGTTACTTTCCCAACAGCCGCTCGCTGGCGCAAAAGCTCAATCCGGCGCCGTAAGCCGGAGCCGATCGCACCTCACCTGGACCTGGAAGCGCAAAGACGCAAAGGCGCGAAGACCGGCAGGTGGGACGCGTGACCGCGCGTCCCCGCGTTCGATGTAGGGGCGTTCCTTGCGGACGCTCACCCGCGTCGCCAACCGGCAAACCGGGCGTCCCAAGGGACGCCCCTACATTGAACATGGGCGCTCGAGGTGGAACGCGTTGACCCCAACGCGTTGTTCGACTCCGTCCGCGTTCCGGCGTCTTCCTGCTTGCCGCGTCGCACAGCGCGTTGAGGTCAACGCGCTCCACCTATCCGGAACCGCGACTCGTGGGTCGAACGCGAAAGGTCGGCGGAGCTGAAGCGGACGGGCAGGGCCGCCCGTCCCTACCTTTGACCAGCTGCGGCTCGTTGGCCTCGGACCTTCGGCGGCAAGGTGCTGTCTGTGCGGGCGCTCGACATCTCTCGGGCGCTTTCGCTCAATTACCTTCCGCCATTTTCATTTCTATGCCCGCCCCCGCCGCCGAGACGTCCTCCTACCCTGAATTGACCGTCGGTCGCCTGATGGAGCCGCCGATCGCGGTTTTCCCTCCCAGCCTCACCGTGGCCGCGGCGACCGAGCAGGTGCGGCAACTGGCCGCGCAGCGGCTGTTCACCTACGCTTACGTCAAGGACGACGCGGGTGTGCTTCTCGGCGTGATCACGATGCGGGATCTGCTCCTGCACGAGAAGGACGAGCGCCTCGGGGATTTCATGCTGCGCCAGCCCTTCGCCCTGCGGCCGGACATGACGCTGATGGACGCGATACGCCAGACGGTGAACAAGCATTTCCCCGCCTATCCGGTCTGCAACGAGCAGGGCGTGCTGGTCGGCATCGTGCGGGGTTCGAAACTTTTCGAGCAGCAGACCATCGAGATCAGCGCGCAGGCCGGCAGCATGGTGGGTGTCGAAAAGGAGGAGCGCGTCGGCACCACGCTGCTCCAGAGCCTGAAGTTCCGCCATCCCTGGCTGCAGTTCAACCTGCTCACGGCCTTCATCGCCGCGGCCGTGGTCGGCATTTTCGAGGACACCATTGGCCGCATCACCGTGCTGGCGGTTTTCCTTCCCGTGTTGTCCGGCCAGTCGGGCAACACCGGCTGCCAGTCGTTGGCCGTCGCCCTGCGCGGAATGACGCTCGGCGAATTGAAGCCCGGCGGAGCCAGTCGCGTGCTCGTCAAGGAAGCGGCGCTCGGTTTGGCCAACGGAGCGCTCGTCGGCATCACTGCCGGCATCGGCATGTATTTTTACGCCACGTGGCAGCACACCGCCGAATCGCCCTTCAAGCTCGGCGCGATCGTCTTCCTCGCGATGAGCTTCAGCTGCTTCCTGAGCGGCGTGTCGGGTGTGATGGTGCCACTCGCCTTGAAAAAATTCGGCGCCGATACGGCCGCGGCTTCGAGAATGGTCCTGACCGCAGGAACCGACATCGCGAGCATGGGGTTCTTCCTCGGGATGGCGACGATCTGCCTATTATGAAGCAGACAGCTCGAGGCCTTGGAAGGTAGGGCGAACCGTCCCCGGTGAGCCGCGGTTCGAGAGATCGCCCCGGATCTCAATCCGGTTTCACGCGAAGCCGCGAAGAACACGAAGGTCGGCCAGGCAAACCCTTCAAGCATCCAACCGGCGGTGAGACGAGCCGGGCGGAATTCGCAGAAGCCCGTCCGGTGCGGAAATCGCAAACCGGAGCGACGTCCGCAGGGCGGAACCGGAACCGAGCCGCCGATGCATACGTCGCGAACTTCGCGACTTCGCGTGCAACCTCCGCTCAGACCGCGTTGTTGTTTTCCGTCAGGATTTTTTCGATGAAATCGAGCAGCTCCGTGCAGCCGGCGCGGGTTTCGGACGAGCAGGTGAAGATCTGCGGCGTCTCCTTCCAGTATTCGGCCAGGCGGGCCTTGAAGAGCGCGATGTTGGCCTGCGTCTTCTGCGCCGACTGCTTGTCGGTCTTGGTGAACACCAGGACGAAATAGGCCGGCACCGCGGCGAGCCAGTTCACGAACTCGAGATCGATCTGCTGCGGTGTCAGGCGGGAGTCGATCAGGACAAACGTGCAGAAGAGATTGCGGCGCTGCGCCAGGTAGTCGGAAACCGTCTCCTGAAACGCGCGCTGCTCGCGCTGCCCGCCGGCGGCGTAGCCATAGCCGGGCAGATCGACGAGATGCCAGGCACCGTTCATCAGGAAGAAATTAAGGAGCTTCGTCTTGCCCGGCAGATCGGAAACCTTCGCGAGGCTGCGCCTTTCGCTCAGGGCGTTGATGAGCGACGACTTGCCCACATTCGACCGGCCGATGAGAGCAAACTCCGGCAGCGCCGACTTCGGACAGGATTCCAAGTCGGGCGCGCTGAGCGTGAAGACGGCGGATTTGATTTTCATCGGGTGAACCAACCAGGCGACGAGCAATCTCCGAATTGCCGCCGCCCGTCGATTCACTGGGCCATTCTCGCGTCCGGAACGCGAGCTTTCCTCTCATTTGGCGATCGGTCCCGGATCAAAAGCCGGCAGACTTGTTTCAATCTTGGGCGGCGCCGGCCGCGGCAGCGGCGTTGGCGCAGCCGGACGGACGATCAAGGAAGACGCGCCACCCACGGCCGGCTCCGTCGACCGGGGCGGCGGCGAAGGCGGCGGGCGAAGCGCTCGATGCGACCGCAACAATGTGCGAAAATGATTCACACCGTCGGCACTGAGATCGACCTGCTCGACCTGCCCGCCCACGACGAAATGCGCCTCCTGGCAGGTGAAACAAATGAGCGTCTGCGCGAGCGGGACGCCGTGAAGCCGCCACTCGAGCGCATAGTCCGCATGGAAACCCCCGCAGAACTTCTCCCCTTCCTTGGGCTTGAAGTTATCGATCGTCTTCAGCACCGCATCGCTCATCGCGGCACGCTCGGCCACCGTGATGGCCAGAGGCTGCGTATAAAAATATTGCCGATCGATGGAGAAGGTCGACCGAGTCGCCAACTCCCGGGCCCGACTGCTTTCGAACGGACTGGGCAATCCTTCCCACAAAATCAGCTCATCGAATTTTTCCGCCGCCTTGACGAAGTCCGCATAGTGCAAGCCCTGGTCGGCTGCCTGGTCTTCCTCCCGGTCCCGGGGAACCGCCGGCGGAATTCTCTCCAGTGGCGCCATCGGCCGGACGGCCGCCGCCCTTTCGGAGCCGAAGCGAGCCGCCACCATGGATCCGACAAATGCGGCCAGCAGACCGACCGTGAGCCAGAACTCGAATTGCTTCTTCACAAGATCCACCAACGGATGCGACGCGCCTTTCTTAGTAACCGATCCGCCGGCTCCATCACAAGAGGATCCTTTTTCGGGTGAGATCCGCCATTCCTG
>CALFNJ010000128.1 GCA_937902865.1 uncultured Opitutaceae bacterium | reverse complement strand
CGATGCGGCCTTTCTTCGCGGAATGCAGCACGGCCACGCGGGCGCCGAGATGAGTGGTCAGCTTCTTTTCGATGCCGGCGACCGTGGCCGCATCCTTCGAGGAAATGCCGCGAGTGCCGCCGGACTTCACCCGGGCGCCGGGCTCGGTCTCGCGCGCGGACTGCGTGAGCTTTTCGGTCGCGCGAACGCTCAGCCCTTCCTCGATCACGCGGCGCGCCAGCACCGTGCGCTGGGCCGCGTCCTCGATGCCGAGGAGGACCTTGGCGTGGCCGACACTGAGCAGATTCTTGGAGACAAAGCCCTGGATTTCCGGATCGAGCGACAGGAGCCGCAGCGAATTCGCGACGGTCGCCCGGCCCTTGCCCACGCGTTCGGAGGCCGACTCCTGCGTCAGGTCGAAATCGCGGATCAGGCTGGCGTAGCCGTGCGCCTCTTCGATCGGGTTCAGGCCTTCGCGCTGGAGATTCTCGATCAGGCCGAGCGCGGCGGAGGAGGCGTTGCTCGCCTCCACGATCCGCGCGGGGATGGACTTGAGCTTGAGCTGCTGGAACGCGCGCCAGCGGCGCTCGCCGGCGATCAGCTGGTAACGCTCGCCCTGCCGGCGGACGACCACCGGCTGCAGCAGGCCCTCGGCCCGGATGCTCTCGGCGAGCTCGTTCAGCTGGTCGGCGGGAATTTCCCGGCGCGCCTGATAGGGGCTCGGCTCGATCAAGTGCACCCCGATTTCCAGATAACCCGGCGCACCCGGAGCGGCGGGGGCCTGCGGCGCGGATGCCGGCGTGGCGGAGGTGGCGGGAGCGTTAGCGGACGCAGGGGTGGATGCGACCGGCTTGGCGGCGGCGATCAAGCCGCCGAGTCCTCGGCCGAGTCGGGATTTGGGAGCTGCCATGGGGATTATTTGCCTCCGGGGATGAAGAGCGTCTGACCGACCTGGATCTTCGAAGGATCGGAAATCTTGTTGGCGTTGATGATGTCCTGCTGTTTTGCGCCGGTCTTTTTCGCGATGACCGCGAGGGTGTCGCCTTTCACCACGGTATAGCTGACGCCTTCCTTCGAGTAATCGTCGCTGAAGGACTGAACCGTCGGGCGCGTCGCCATGTTCTTCGCCAGCGCGTCGATCGCGGCGTTGGTCTGCTTGGCCAGCCGATCGATCTGCGTCGCGACCTGCTGCATCGTTTCCGTCTTGGTCGCCGCCGTGGCGGTTTTGATCGTCCGGTTCAGGTCCGCAACCGAATCGTTGAGCTGAGAAAGTGTGGCGTAATTTTTTTCCGCCGTTCCCGCCTTGCTGCGCAGATCGCGATTCTCCGCCTCGACCTGCTCGAGGCGCAACGTGAGCTCAGACAGGCGCTGCGACAGGCCGCGGACATCCTCGCGCAAATTGGCGAGGTCGATCTGCAGATTCTGCGCATGCGCCATCGTCGCAAGCAGCAGACCGAGGACGACACCGCGAATTTTCAGCATGATGCGCGCAGCTTGCGCAAAGCCTCCGGCGAAAACAAGCGGCTTGTGCGGATCAGACGCGCAGCGACGATCAAAAGGTAGGGCGAACCGTCCCGGTGAGCCGCGGCTCGGCGGGGACGCCTCGCCCT
>CALFNJ010000127.1 GCA_937902865.1 uncultured Opitutaceae bacterium | reverse complement strand
CCACGCCACGCGTCCGTCGAACACGATCGCGGACGCCAGGGGCAGGCGGTCCGCGCCGAGCCCGGCGAGCAGCCTCACGCCCAGCGCGCCGAGGCCCAGCCCGAGCGTGCCGCCGACGAGCGCGAGCAGCAGCGTTTCCACCGCCACTTCGCGCGCGAGACGCCAGGGCGTGGCGCCGAGCGCCTGCCGCACGGCGAGCTCCTTGGTGCGTCCGCTCGCCCGGATGAGGATCAGGTTCGTCAGATTCGCCGCGCCGATGAGCAGCAGGAAGAACACGCCGGCCTGCAGCAGCACGAGCATCGGTTTCACCGCGTCCACGTGATCGGCCCGCAGCGGATGCATGAGAGAACGATAGCCTGCCTTCCGGACCAGCTCGGCGAACGGATCGTCGGCCAGCTGGCGCTCGTTGAAGGCGTCCAACTGAGCCTGCGCCGCGGCCAGGGTCGCGCCCGGCGCCAGGCGCGCGATCATGGTCCACTGGTTGTTGTGCCGCTCCTTCGGCAGGCGCTGCTCCGGAGGTTCGGCCGCCGGCCGGAAAAATTGGGCACGGCTCGAGAGAAACCGGAAGTCGGGCGGCAGCACGCCGATGACCGTCACCGGAATCCCGTCGTGGAAGAATTGCCGCCCCACGATTCCGGGATCGGCCGCGAACTCTTTCCTCCAGAAGGCGTCCGTCACCACCGCCACCGCGTCGGAGCCTCGCACCATCTCCGCGTCCGTGAACATGCGGCCGCGCGCCAGCGGCACGCCGAGCGTCGTGAAGAACTCCGGTGACACCTGCATCGCGGCAATCCGCCGGATGGCGCCCAGTTGGCCGACCGCGGCGTCGATGTCCCGATAGATTGCCAGCGAGGCCAGAGTCGGAAGGGCGCCGCGCCGATCGGCGTAGTTGGCAAAGGACGTGTCCGACCGCGTCATCGACGCGCCCGGATAGGTGTTGAACACGGCCACAAGCCGGTCGGGCTCGGCAAACGGCAGCGGACGCAGGAGCACGGTGTTGACCACGGCGAAAATCGCGACGTTCGCGCCGACGCACAGCGCCAGCGTCCCCACCGCGGTCGCCGTAAAGCCGCGCTGCTTGCCGAGCTGCCGCAGGCTGTGGCGCACGTCCCGGATCAGATCCTCCAGCCAGCGTCCGCTCCGCTGCTCGCGCGCGATCTCCTTGATCTGCTCCAGCCCGCCGAACTGCCGCCGCGCCGCGTAGCGCGCCTCGTCCGGCGTCATGCCCGCCGCGAGGTTCGCCTGCGTCTGCAGTTCGAGATGCCCGCGCAACTCCTCGGCCATCTCGGCCTCGAGTTTTTCCCGACGGATCAGCGCACAAATTTTTCGGATGAGTTTCATGAGCTTGTTTTGATTTCGTTCACTCCGCCCGGAGCGCCACCATCGGATCGACCTTCGCCGCCCGCCGCGCGGGCAGCCAGCAGCCGAGCAGCGCCACGCCGAACAGGAAAAGCGTCACGACGGCGAACACTTCGCAGCAATAGGCCTTGTCGCTGACGAAGCGCGCCCCCGGTGCTACCTTGCTGACCAGCACCACGAGCGCGGTCGCGCCCGCGAGGCCGAACGCCACGCCCCACGCCACGAGACGCATGCCTTGCCGCACGAAGAGCGCCGTCACGCGCTCCGCGGTCGCCCCGAGCGCGAGACGCACTCCGATCTCGGTCACGCGTTGGTTCACGCCGAACGAGGTCACCCCATAGAGGCCAACCGTCGCCAGAATCAGGGCGAGCCCGCTCAGCGCCGCGCTGAGGCCCGCAAACGCGCGGTAGGGCATCAGTCCCTGGTCCACGAGCGTGGAGAGAGACACCTGAAATTGCAGCGGCAGGCCGGCGTCCGTCGCAGCCCGCTCGATCGCCCGCAGGACGCCCGGCGAGTCGGCCTTCACTTTCAGGAAAATCCTGCCCGCGGCGCCGGTCGCCGGCTGCGGCAGCCACACCAGCCGCTGCCCATCCTCGCTCGCCCAGCTGCTCTTGATGTCGCGAACCACACCGATGACCTCGTAGTCGCGGTAGCTTTGGTTCGGCTTCTTCGACCCCGAACGATCCAGCATCCTCTCATCGAGCGAAAGAAACTGCCCGACCGCCGACCGTCCTGGCCAGAGCGACTCGGCCGCGCTTTCGCTGACGACCACGACCCGGTCGTTGCGCGCGAGATCGTGCGGCGCAAAGCCCCGGCCATGCAGCAGGGGGATACCGAAGGTTTCGAAAAAGCCCGCGGAAATCCGGTTGTAGCCGATCTTGTCCGGGTAACCGCCCGCGACCTTCACCAGTCCAGAGCTGACATTGCCTCCGGGATTCCGCAGCGGGGTGAGTGCCACCACGCCCGCGGACGCCACCCCGGGAA
>CALFNJ010000126.1 GCA_937902865.1 uncultured Opitutaceae bacterium | reverse complement strand
GCCGTGCTGCTCGCCGCCGGAGTCTGGACCGGCTGGCCGCGTCCCGATCACCTCACATGGCAGGTCTGGAGCCCCGAGGCCGTCGCCCAGCTCCGCGCCGAAGGCCGGCCGGTCTACGTCGATTTCACCGCGCGCTGGTGCGCCACCTGCCAGGCCAATAAAAAGGTCGTCTTCAGCTCGAAGGAGGTCCTCGCCGCCTTCGCCGACAAAAACATCGCGACGCTCAAGGGCGACTGGACCAACAGCGATCCCCGCATCACCGCCGAGCTCGCGAAATACAACCGTTCCGCCGTGCCCTTCAATCTGGTCTGGCTGCCCGGAAAAGACGAACCGGTGATCCTCCCAGAGATCCTGACGCCCGGCACCGTACTGACGGCCCTGGGCCGCAAGTAACAAGCTTCAGGTAACAAGTAACAAACTCGTCCGCGACGATTGCGCGCTCGCCAGACTTGTTACCTGTTACTTGTCCCTTGTTACTTAAGCGCGCCCCGGCGCGCGCTCCCTTATGATTACGACGAAATCCGTGCGCACGCCGCGCGAGGCGAAGAAGGACGGGCTGCGCATTCTCGTTTCCCGCTTTCGCGGTCACCTGCCGTCGGGCCGCTACGATCTCTGGATGCCGAACCTCGGCCCGAGTGAGACGCTGCTCGCGGCCTTTCAGGCCGGACGCGTTTCCTGGCGCGATTTCGCGAAGCGGTACGAGGCCGAAATCTTCGGCGCCCGCGCCGCCGAGCCGGATAATCGCACGATCAAGAACCACGGCCAGAAATTCACGCTGCGCCTGCTCCAGGAGCTCGGCCACCGCGGTCAGGTCACGCTTCTCTGCCATTGCGCGGAGGACGAGCCGCACTGCCATCGCCACGTGCTCCAGCGGATCCTCGCTCGCCGAGTGTAGGGGCGTTCCTTGCGGACGCCCGTTCGCTCCGCCAACCGGAAAACGCGGGCGTCCACAAGGAACGCCCCTACATCAAACCTCCGCGCTTCTGCGCGAACCGGTTCGGAGTCCGAGGATCGAACCAACGCCCGGAACGCGTGACCAAGCTCCGCATCTCGCTCGTTGCGAGAGCCGGACGCCATGACCCACGCCCACGTTTCCCAGGAAACGCCAACGCTCGACGCCACCATTCGCACCGCGATCAAAAAAGCGGGCTTGCGACATGTCTCCGACGTCCGCCCCGGAGTCAGCCGGGTGAAGGATCGACACGGAAAATTTTCCTACCGAGGTCCGTCCGGGCGTCGGATCACCGCACCCAGTCTGACTCGCCGCATTCATCATCTCGTGATCCCGCCCGCCTGGACTGAGGTGTGGATTTGTCCGGATCCTCGCGGCCACATCCAGGCGACCGGACGCGATGCACGCGGGCGAAAGCAATATCGCTATCACCCCTCATGGCAGGAGGTGCGCGACGAGGCGAAATACGAGCGCACACTCGCCTTCGGCCGGGCGCTGCCGGGAATCCGCCGCGCGGTCAGCCGCGACCTGCGCCGCCGCGGACTGGACCGGGAAAAGATCCTCGCCGCTGTCGTGCGGCTGCTCGAGACCTCGCTGGTCCGCGTCGGCAACGAGGAGTATGCGCGCGCCAAGTACCCGTTCGATTCGGTGTTCGTCGAGCAGAA
>CALFNJ010000125.1 GCA_937902865.1 uncultured Opitutaceae bacterium | reverse complement strand
GTTCCCATCCCCGTTCCCCGGCCCATGCTCGTCCCCATGCCCATGCCGCCGTTGCTGCCGACGCTCAGGCCGCCGATGTTGCCTCCCATCGACAAGCCGGAGCCGCCCATGCCGCCCATCGGGGTGATATCGTCGCCGCCCTTGCGGTAGATCCAGATCTCGTCCTCGGCGCTGCCGGCGGAGCGCGACACCACTTCCGCGGGTTTGCCCAGGGCCATGCGCACCTGCTCCGGAGTCATGCCGGTTTCGACTCGTCCATCCAGCACCGCTTGCTGCGTTTCCAGCGGCCACGATTCGTACAAGGCCCGATCGGAGTCGATGCGCGACATCTGCGAGGAGCCGCATCCCGCCGCCAAAAGAGCCGCCACCAACAGAGGTAACTGCCACACGCCGGCCCGGGTGTTCATGGCGCGTAGGTGTATAGACGTCACCGGGCGCGTCAAACTTGTCGACGTAACACCAAACGGCCCCTTTTTCGGAATTTCACCACAGAGACACCGAGGCACGGAGATACGGAAGATTTCCGATTCCAATTTCGATCGCAGGATCGCCCTAGCCTCCGTGTCTCTGTGTCTCCGTGGTGAAATTCCGTGGTCCTGATTTCCAGATCAAGAACTGCCTTAACGCCAAAGGTTTTGCTTCTTCGCCGCTTCGTTGTTCACTCCGCCCTTCGCCATGATCGAAGTTTCCCACCTGACCCGCGTCTTTCGCACCTACAAGAAGCGGCCCGGCTTCTGGGGCGGGGTCCGCGGACTCTTCAGCCGGGAATTCACGGAGACGCGCGCGGCGGACGACATCAATTTCACGATCAACGAGGGCGAGTTCGTCGGCTTCCTCGGCCCCAACGGCGCCGGCAAGACGACGACGCTGAAGATGCTCTCCGGCCTGATCTATCCGACCAGCGGCTCGGCCCGGGTCGCCGGCTTCGATCCGAGCAAGCGCGAGAACGCCTACCGCCGCATCTTCGCCCTCGTGCTCGGCCAGAAGAACCAGCTCTGGTGGGACCTGCCCGCGATCGAGTCCTTCCTCCTCCTGCGTCACATCTACGGCCTCTCCGAGGAGCAATACCGCACCACGCTCGACGAACTGGTCGATCTGCTCGGCGTCCGCGAGAAGCTCAACGTCATGGTGCGCGAGCTCTCCCTCGGCGAGCGCATGAAGATGGAGCTCATCGCCGCCCTTCTCCATCGGCCACGCGTGCTGTTCCTCGACGAGCCGACCATCGGACTCGACGTCGTTTCCCAGAAAGCGGTCCGGCAGTTTCTCCGCGATTACAACCGTCGCCATCGCGTGACCATTCTCCTCACCAGCCACTACATGGCCGACATCAAGGAGCTGTGTGAGCGCGTGATCGTCATCCATCAGGGCAAGAAGATCTACGATGGCGCCCTCGACCGCCTCGAAGCCGGTTCGGGTAGCCGGAAAAAGATCATCACGTTCCTCCCCAGTCCGGACGCCGCGGCTGGCTCCTTTCCCGACAGCTGGAAGTCGCGTTACGGCGAAACCAAGCGGGGCGACGACGGCAAGTTCATCCTATCCGTGCCCGGTGAAAACATCGCCGCCGTGTCCCAGGAAATCCTCCACGCCGGCCCGGTCGCCGACATCACGATCGAGGACGTCCCGCTCGAGGACATCATCGCGGAGCTGTTCACTTCGCAGGCGTGACGTAGGGGCGTTCCTTGCGGACGCCCGGTTCGGTGATCGCGGCGTGAAGAAGGGCGTCCGCAAGGAACGCCCCTACATTCAATCCGCGACCCGCAATCCGCATTCCACAATCAGCGCTTTGGCGCCGTCCGGCACGCGCCATGCCGGCACGAGCTTTGTCATCAGGGCCTGCATGCCGTTGAAAGAGGCCTGGGCCGCGCGGCGCAGTTCATCCGCTTCGAGCCGTGCGCTCACCTGCACCCAGGCCAGTTCCTCCGGCGGCAGGATCGCCTCCACCTTGCGGCCGAGACCGAAGGACAGCAGGGGTTCGCCGCGGCGGAGGCGCAGTTCTCGGACGTAGCGGAAATTCGTCTCGGCCAGCGAGCGGTGCAGCAGATGCTGCGCGGCCGCGAGTTCGCCGCGATCGATCTTCTGCAGCACCCAGAGCAGATCGCAGAGAAAAATATCGGCCAGCACCTTCGCCTCCGCATCGCCCAGCCTCACGCCGGGCATCTCGGTTGCGATCCGTTTGTAGCATGCGCCCCACTCCGGCTCTCCCTTCAGGAAGCGGTAGCCCGAGTGCAGCAGGGTCGCCACTTCGTTGAGCGCCACCATCAGCTGCGGATCCTCCCGATGCCGGCCGAGTTCGAGCGCGCGTGAGACGAGTCGAAACGGTTCCTCCGGCACCAGCACCAGATCGATTTCTCCGGCGGCAAACAGCACCGTCGCCTTGCGCACGCCGCCGGTCGCAGGACGCACCGCCTGATGCCGAAACGCCTGTCCCGGCACCGCCTTCGCCCATTCCACGCGTTCCAGCTCCGCCGGAACCGGAGTCACGAGATGCAGATCGAGATCCGCGCGCCGCGCCGCGCTCTTGGCCGCCCCTTCCGGCGCCCGCGCGCTCGAGCCGAACAATACGGCCGATTTGACGCGCGGCTCCTGCTCGAGCCACGCCGTGATGTCCGCCAGCAAACCGGCCTGCGAAACGCTCATGATAACTGCTTCACGCTCACCAAATCCATCCGGCAGCGCTCAGCTCACCGGAATCGGGCCGGACTCCGTCAGCTTCTTCTTCCAGACGTTCGCGCCGTCCTTGTCCGTCATGCGCAGCGACAGCGCACCGGAAAGTTCCTTCGCCGCGCGGCTCAGCGCCGCCAACGACGACGTATCCGCCGTGAGTTCCCGGATCAGCGGCCAGCCGCCGCCGCCGTACTGTTTGAAATATTCCATCGAGCCCGCGCCACCCATCCGGATGATGAGCTTCGCGAAGCCCGGCAGCGTCGCCAGCTTGAGAATCTCCTTCTCGCGCGCGTCGAGCTTCGAGCGAGTCGGGGCGCCCTTCTTGGTGCCGACCCAGTTGAGATTGATCGAATTCTTCAGCGTCAGCACCCGGTGCAGCCAGAGCGGCGGCAGGAAGACCATGTCGCCTTCCTCCGCGACGAAGGTCGCGTACGCCACTTCCCGGCTCGGCTGCCGGCAGTAGAACGGCGCGGTGATGTTCGAGAACGGGAAGCTGGCGAGCGGGGTGTCGGGCGACACCATCCACCACTCTTTCGCGCCCTTCACCTGCACGTTGAAGACGTAGAGATAATTGCCGTCGTAGTGCCAGGGCGTGACGTTGCCCGGCGGGTGGATCCAGAAGCGGCAGTTCTTGTCGCGGGTGTAGGAATATTGCGCTTCCAGGCTGCGCGACACGAACGAAGGCACTGCGTAGTCCTCGCTCAGGAACTGGCCGTCGTTGTCGTACCAGAGCGCCCGCTTCACCGTGCTTTTGGAGTCCTTCAGCTGGTTCAGGAGGGCCTCGGCGTTCCACTTCGTGTTCGCGCCCCAGCCGTCGGTGACACCGGCGATGATGACGGGGAGTTCCGGCTTGAAGAACTCCTCATAAAAACGGTCGAAATCCATGTCCTTCTGATGAATCCGGGGGACGGTGATTTGTCGGGTCTTCATGTGTTTCGTAGGTTGATCACTGCAGCTCTCGCAAGCCCGCCGGTCCTTAGCAAGACCGCACGGAAATCAGAATCTCGGTTCCCTCCATGCCGGGGCCCGCGTGAATCTCGCCATGATGCAGGCGCAGGATTTCCTTCGCGAGGAAGACACCCATGCGCCCCTGGTTCGGCACCGCGCCGACCACCGGCTCCGGGAGGATGCCCTCGAGCTCGAGGTTCCGTCCCTTCAACGAAAGCAACGCGGTCAGCTCGTTCCCGGTGCCCGTCGAGCGGACCTGCAGGCTCAGATCCTTTCCGCCGAGCTCGCCGCGGTTCTCGGTGATCGTCTCCACGAGCGAACGCAGCGCGAACTCCAGCAGTTCCTTCGCCGCCGAAATGCTCACGGGATCCGGCCCGACCTCGACCTTGACGCCGAGGGTCTGGCCGATGCCCTGCACCACTTCCCGCAGATCCACTTTCACCGGCGTCAGTTCGTCGAGTGTCTGCATCACGACCAGCCGGCTCGCGAGGCCTTCGAGTTTGGCGATATCGGCCTTGATCGTGGCCATCATCGAGGGTGGAACCGCCGAGATCTCCGGCACCTGGCGGAACATGGCGAGGGAAACGAGCGCGTTGCCCAGCTCGTGGCTGAGCGTCAGGGCGAGTTCCCGCAACAGATTCATCCGCACCGCCCGGCGGCGGCTCGCGGCGTCGTGGACTTCCGTGCTCGCCTCTTCCCAAAAAACCCAGACGCCGCCCGTTTCCGAGACCAGGCCCGCGCTCGCTCGGAACGGCTGGCCGTCGCCCGGCGTGGCGCGGCTCACTTCCCGCGTGCGCCGGACGCGGCCGATCAGATCGCGCACCACCAGCGGCACATGCCGCGGCACGTCCTCATCCGGCGCGAGGATGAGCGTGCTCGGAAGATACTTGGCGCCCAGGGTCGCCTGGCTCGCAAAGGCCTGCAGCCGGCCGAGCTGCGACGCCTTGGTCAAAAACTGCCGCAGCAGCCGCGCCACGCACACCGCGCGCACCCGGTCTGCTTCATCATAAGGCTGTCCGTCGTCGCGCACGCCGAGGGCGATCAGCCCCAGCAGGCGGCCGTTGTCGTGAATCGGCACCAGCAGGCGCGCCCCCCACATCGCCAGACGATTGCGCACCGCGAGCTCGGCAATCGGATCGCCGGGACCGTCCCAGTTCGCGCCGTCGATCACCGCCGGATGACTTTCAAGATAGAGCACGAGCGGGTCGTCCACCGGGAAGAACGACGTGCCGCGGTCGGCCCGGAAGCCCTCCGTGCCGCGAAGGAAAAAGACCGCATGCGAGGCGCGCAGCAGGTGTCGCGAGGCCCGACGGAATTCCGCCAGCAGGCGGTCGCGGGAATCGATGCTTTCGACCGCTCCTTCCAAAAAGTCCCAGAGTTCCGCCGTCTCCGTCGCCGCCGCCGCGGCGGGAACGCGCATCGGCGAGCGCGACCCGAATCCGTCGGTGCGCCGGCCCTTGTCCACGACCAGCGCCAGCATCGACTCCTTCGACGCGAGTTCCGCCATGAGCGGCAGGAATTCACCGAGACGGCGCGAGCTCTCCTCGTAACTGAGATAGACCTTCGCCCGCCCCGCCATCCGCGCCTGCTCGAACGGCAGACTGCGCGGCTCGCCGACAAAAATCGTCGGACACTTCACCAAGTTTCCCGGCAGCACCTGCTCCGCGCTCGCATCCAGAATCACCACTGCGGACAAACCCGGCTGGGTCAGGGACTGACTGCCGGCGGAGAAGAGACGAACGATGGGCTGTTCGGGCGAAAACTGGGCTTCCCAGGCGGCCGCTAACTGGGGGTAGGTGGTGGCTAGGATGACGGTGGTGGACATGGGAAGTGCACGCGGAACGTCGCACCATGGTCGGGGATAGACCGGTCCGCGTCAATCGTTACCTTCAAACCGGAAAGGATATCACTGCAAATAGCGAGCCCAAGTCCGAAGCCCGTCGATTTCGTGGTCTGAAACGGCTGAAACAGCCGCGGCAGAATCTCCGGCGAGATGCCGGGACCGTTGTCGGTGACGGAAACTTCCACGCCTTCCGGCACGTTCCGCGTCGCGATGCGGATCCAGCGTTCACCCTCGCGATTCTCCACCGCGTGGATCGCGTTGAAGCAGAGATTGAGCACCACCTGCTTGGTCGCCGCGGCGTCGGTCAGCGCGATATCGGGCGACGCCTCGAACTGCGTGATCAGCTTCACCTGGCGGTAATCGGCC
>CALFNJ010000124.1 GCA_937902865.1 uncultured Opitutaceae bacterium | reverse complement strand
CGGCAGCTCGCCAAGGACACGCTCGGCGTCGTCGGCATGCTGGGCGGCGCGGTCGTGGACGGCACCGGGCTTTCCTCCATTGCGGTCCAGCAGGCCTACGGCGCAACTTCCGGCGCCGATCTCGCCTTCGATCGCGACAAGGAACGCGAGGCCGATCACATCGGCATGATTTACATGGCGCAGGCCGGCTACAATCCGCAGGAAGCGATCAAGGTTCTTGAGCGGCTCGAGGAGCTCACCGGCTCGCAGATGTCGATCAAGGACACGCTGCAATCGAATCATCCGTCGACCCCCGAGCGCATCCAGGCCCTCACCGACGAGCTGCCCAAGGCGATGGAAGCCTACAAGCTTAGCGGCCAGAAGCCGCTGATGAAGGTCATCAAGTAGCGGACGCGATCGACGATCCGGTTTCCCACAGAGGCGCGAAGACGCCGAGCTCGGCGGTCGGTAGGTTTGGGGTTCCGGCTCCCGGCGTTTGCGCCCAGGCGGATTTTTTCAGACTGACACGATCCGCCGCTTTCCCGGTTCATTCCGCTGCGAGTTTCCTTTGCGCGGGGAAAATGTCTCGCAGCGTCTCGCTGAGCTGGTCCTGCACCGCCTGAATTTCCCGATAGCGCTGCACCCGTTTCCGGTCCGGCCGGCAGCGCGTGGTCTCGTCCGGGCGAACGACGCGCTTCGCCAGTTCCGCAATGCCGGCCTTCTGTCCGTCCCGTCGCGCCACGCACCACGCGGCCTGCAACGCCGCCCCAAGCGCCGCACCTTCCTCCTCCATCATGCCGACCACGGGCACGCCGAAAATGTCCGCCATGATCTGACGCCACACCGGGGACCTCGCTCCGCCTCCCGTCACGCGGATTTCCCGGGCCTTGACGCCGAGCTCGGCGAGCCGGCGCAGGCCGTGATTCATCCCGAGCGTGACCCCTTCCATCGCGGCCCGCCCAAGGTGCCCCGCGGTGAAGGTCGCATGAGTCAGCCCGAGCAAAGTCCCCGAGCCTTCGGGAACATTCGGCGTCCGCTCCCCGGACAGGTAAGGCAGCAGCACGAGTCCACCGGCGCCGGGCGGGACCGCCTCCACCACGGTGTCGAGCGCCACATGTTCGTAGCCGAAGAGCGCGCGAATCTGCTCCGTCACGCCCGTCACGTTCATCGTGCACAGCAGCGGCAACCACGCGCCCGTGGAGGAGCAGAACGCGGCGATCTCGCCATTCGGGTCGACGATCGGCTCGTGGGCGCACGCATAGATCGTCCCGCTCGTCCCGAAGCTCGCGGTCACCACACCAGGCGCCACGTTGCCGGTGCCGATCGCGCCCATCATGTTGTCGCCGCCGCCGGCGCTGACCACGACCTCGCGAGGCAATCCATATTTCGCGGCGAGCTCCGGCCGCAACAAGCCGGGCGATTCATCCGACGCCGAGATCGGCGGCAGGAAATCCGCGAGGTTCCGATCGATCGCGCGGATCGCTTCCGCCGACCACGTCCGTCGACGCACGTCCATCAGGCCCGTGCCGGAGGCGTCTCCTGCCTCCATGAAATAATGTCCGGTCAGATGAAAATTCAGGTAGTCGTGCGGTAGCAGCACATGTCGCAGCCGCCGGTAGTTTTCCGGTTCGTGCCGCTTCAGCCAGAGGATCTTCGGCGCCGTGTACCCGGGCAACACCGGGTTGCCGGTCCGCCGGATCGCGGCTTTCGCGCCGCCGAGCTTGCGCGTCAGGAGCGCGCATTCCGCGACGGTGCTGGTGTCGCACCAGAGCTTGGCCGGGCGGATCACGCGGCCGTCGGCATCGAGCGGCACGAAACCGTGCTGCTGGCCGGACACGCCGATGCCGCGCACACGGCCGCGATCAATTTCCGCCGCCACCCGGGTGAGCACATCGTCGAGCGCCGCGGTCCAGTCCGCCGGATGCTGCTCCATGTGCCCCGCAGGCAGGCCGCCGATCAGGCGGTGCGGCGCCCGCGCTTCCGCCATCGTCCGGCCGGTCGCGAGGTCGAGCGCGACCGCCTTGACGCTTTGCGTGCCTGAATCGACGCCGATGAAGAGGGACATGGTGGGGAAACGTGCGCGAGGCCCGCGCCGCGCTCCTTTCTCAAACCAGACCCCGGCACGAGGTCAACGCACGCCATTAGCCGGGTGCGAACGTCCATCGCCTGCCATGTCGATCCCGGACCATTGGCCGCAAGAAGGCGCAGAAATCGCAAAAATTCAGACGGAGGATTCTCTGCCCTTTTTTGCGGATTCTGCGCCTTCTTGTGGCCAACCCTCCGAAACACTCTCCGTCCGACTAACGATTCCGGCCACCGTCGCCTGGCGGGGTGAACTCCATCCCTTCGATCATGCCGAGCAGCGCTTGATAAGGCGCACTCTTGAAACCGTCCGCCGAGATGCCCACCTCGACGAGCACATCGGGCGCGACATGGATCAGCCCCATGGAGATCGTCTTGAAATTGCCCTTCTCCGGCGGCTTGCCGATCAGGTCCGGGTCCGTGAAGTCGCAGTGAAAACCGTAGCCGCTGCTCAGGTTGAACGCTTTCGCGTACGCTTTCCCCTCCGACGAGTGCTCCGCGAGCGCCTCGCCCCGTACCTCCACTTCCATTTTCAGGCGGCTGGAATTGTCGAACCGATCTCGCTCCGGATAGGTGATGGTCAGCGAGCAGCTCGCGTTCACGTCGTCCTTGGTCGGGGTGATCGTGACGAGCAGCCGGTCGCCATATTCCGCGACGTTGAATTTCCAGCCTTCGTCCACGAGGAAAAGCGCGAGTTTCCCGTGTCCGGCCAGATTGAGGTCCTGCGATTGTTCCCAGACGCTGCCCGCCAGCAGGAAAAAGAGAGCGAGGATCTTTTTCATCGGAAGAGATATCCGCAATTCGACC
>CALFNJ010000123.1 GCA_937902865.1 uncultured Opitutaceae bacterium | reverse complement strand
GAAGCCGCTGCTGCTGGCCGATCCGGCGGCGGCACTGGCGAAACTCGCGGCGGCGCAGGCGAAAGTCGTGTTTTCGTCCGCGCTCGAAACCGGAATTGGCGCGAGAAGCGCGCTGCGTCTGGCGTTTCAGTGGGCGGAGATGATGACGAGACAGAAGACAGCGGAGTTGAACCCAAGCGAAGGCGCGAAGAGCGCGAAGGCCGAAAATGGAGCGGCGACCTCCCGGTCGCCGGACGCGACCGGGAGGTCGCGTCCCCAAGGAAATGCGAGCGGACACGTCCGCTCTGGAATTCCTGCACTGGGATTTGGGGTTTGGCCTTTGTTCATTGACCGTCGCTTTGACGGTCCCACTGCGGCTCCCTTTGTTTATCGGGATGACGTGGAACGCATCGATCCGGAGGCGATATGGACCGCGCTGAACTAGCACGCCTGTTGGGCACGACTCCGCACGTGGGCGAGCCGCGCTCGACGGCGGTCGCGATCGCCGAGTCCGATCCCGGCAGCTTCATGGCGGCCTTCGCGGCGGCGGTGAGCGAAGGCGGGCCGGTCTTTCTCTCCGACCCGGCCTGGGGTGAAAAGGAGCGGAGCGCGCTCCAGCGGCTGATGGCGCTGCCGCCGGCGAAAACGGGCGGGCGTGGCGCGGAAACCCGCGGCTGGCTGATGATCCCGAGCGGCGGTTCGAGCGGGGAAATCAAGTTTGCCCGGCACGATGAGGAGACAATCGCGGCGGCGGTGCTCGGGTTTGGAAGCCATTTCGGCGTGCAGAAGGTGAACGTGATCGGGCTGCTGCCGCTGCATCACGTCAGCGGGCTGATGGCGTGGATGCGTTGCGTGCTGACGGGCGGCACGTATCGCGCCTGGGATTGGAAACGGCTGGAGGGCGGTGACGCGCCGCGGCTGCCGGTCGATGGGGATTGGTTTCTGTCGCTCGTGCCCACCCAGCTGCAGCGGTTGCTCGCGCAGCCGGAGCTGATCGTTTGGCTGCGTCAGTTTCGCGCGATCTTCCTCGGTGGCGGACCGACCTGGCCCGAATTGAGCGAGGCGGCGGCGCAGGCGGGACTGCCGATCGTGCTCAGCTACGGCATGACGGAGACCGCGGCGATGGTCGCGGCGCAACGTCCGGACGAATTCGCTGCCGGCGAACGGAATTCCGGATCAGCGCTGCCGCACGCGCGGATCGAAATCACGGCGGAAGGAACGGTCAGAATTGGCGGAGATTCGGTGTACCGCGGCTATTGGCCGGAATGGCGCGAGGATCGCGAGGTCCTGACCGATGATCTGGGGCGGCTGGATTCCAAGGGACGGCTGACGATCCTGGGACGGCGCGATGCGGTGATCATCACTGGTGGCAAAAAGGTCGCGCCGAATGAAGTCGAGGCGGCGCTGCGCGCGACCGGGCAATTCGAGGATGTCGCGGTGATCGGCGTGCCCGACGGCGAGTGGGGGCAGGCGATCGTCGCGTGCTATCCGGCCCAGGGAAGAACTCCGGATTTGGCGGGAATCGCCGGCCGGCTCGGTCAGCTGCAGCTGGCTGCGCACAAGCATCCCAAGCGCTATGTCGCCGTGAAGGACTGGCCGCGCAATGCGCAGGGAAAGATCAACCGGGCGGCGCTGCTGGCGCAGGTGAAATAGCAGCGGTGGCTATTCGAGGATTACGATTTCGGTTGGCGGAGCGAACGGGCGTCCCAAGGGACGCCCCTACATCGGAGCGGCTCACCGGGACGGTTCGCCCTACCATGAGAACTCTGCGTGGTGCTCCGCGGCTCTGCGCCTCTGCGCGAGATTCCGAAAGGATCGGATCGATTAGGGCAGGCTTTGGAAAAAGCGGCTGAAGCGCGGGCGGGCGAAATGATCCAGGTCGATGGAGGCGATGATTCGGCTGGCGCGGCCGACGATGCGGTCGCGGGAGATGGTACCGAGGAAGCGGGAGTCGTTGCTGTTGTCGCGATTGTCGCCCATCACGAAATATTCGCCGGCAGGAACCTGTAGCGGGCCGAAGCTGCGCAGTGCCGGGCGATGCGGCTGGATCATCAC